>CALKAN010000174.1 GCA_937983035.1 uncultured Paenibacillaceae bacterium
CCGCATGCTAGGTGGTGTGAGAGGACGGGGGCTAGCCGCCCCCTCCTACTCGATTGCCGGGCATCGGATCGAACGGCACGCGTCTTGTCTTTGTCCGGTTGAAATAAGGATATTTTACAAATCGCTTGCCAGCATGAGCATGCACTGTTGCAGCTTTGCCCATCATTTATTCAGATCTATTTCGCTTCTCGATTCGGAAACCGGGTTAATTCCAGCGCGCCATGCGCTTGCAACGTGATTCGGACATCGAACCACTGATGCCTTTTGCACCGGATCATGAGCACGACTTCCGTTGTTTCATCTAATGCTCGAAGGCGCCGTCTTTGGCGAATCATTCGCGTCAGAAGCACAGTCGCAGCTAAGACGCACAAGCAAATTAAGACCGCAGTTCCTGCGATCCCCCAATGAATTTGTGTTCCATTTGGCTTCAATCCATAAAAAAAACCGGCAAATACTATTCCGACCATGAGCATCGTTCCCGCGTGCAGACTGATCGTGTCTGCATGCCTGACATGGCGAACCGGTCTTTTTCTTTGCTGTTTTTCTGTCTCCATCGTTTCTGCCGGCTTGGCAACAGGAATGATTTGCACGTCTTCTTTGCGGATCCCTTTTCGCTCCAAAGCTGCAAGCGTCATTTTCAATCGTTCGGCATGTTCAAGTGTTGCGATCACGTACATAGGTCCATTCCTCGCAGTGCTCAAGATGTTATTTCCTTTTATTTCCCTAAATCGTTTTGTTTATACTAATCGAGTCACGGCGGTAAACATACACTCGAGGTCATGGCGGGCAGCATCGAGACAAAATAAAAAATTTTTATTGACTTACAGGATGCATAGTGTTATGGTTATACACACAAGTATATAACCATTGAACTGTTCAACTTAATCAGAAGGAGGGACGTCATTGAAAAATGCGTTTCATTCCGATAAGCCGATCTACGTGCAAATCCGAGAAATTGTCGAAGATCAGATCATCAACGAACAACTGAAGGTAAACGACCAAGCGCCTTCAACGAACCAGCTCGTTCAATTTTACAAAGTGAATCATGCGACCGTGTCCAAAGGGATTAATCAGCTGGTCGAGGAAGGTATACTGTACAAGAAAAGAGGGATCGGAATGTTTGTCGCCGAAGGTGCACGGGAAAAAATCATTCAAAAAAGACGTCAATCGTTTATCGAGGACTATATTGTCGCTTTAGTGAGAGAAGCCGAGAAATTAGGCATCACGAATGAGGAAATCCTTTCTTACATCCAAGACGTGAAAGGCAGGGAGAAAACGAATGAACATTAAAGCTGAAAATTTATGTTTTTCTTATGGAAGCGAGCAAGTGCTTCATCATATCAATTTTGAAATTTCCGAGCCGAAAATTTACGGCGTGCTTGGCCGCAACGGTGCGGGGAAAACATCACTGCTGTCACTCATCGGATCATTTCGCGAACCGACGTCGGGTCAGCTGCTCATCGACGGCGAGCCGCCGTTTGAAAATGCTCGGATCATGCAAAATGTATCCTTTTTATACAACAAAGATTTTTCCGGAGAAACGGATTCCCCGTCGAAAATTATTGAAGATATTCGATGGTACCGCCCCAACTTTGATCTGGAATACGGGAAAGAACTGATCAAAAAGTTTCATTTGGAAGGAAAAAAAGGAGTCAATAAGCTTTCGAAAGGACAGCAGTCTGCGTTTAATGTCGTGGTTGGGCTGGCAAGCCGCACGCCGATTACGATCTTTGATGAAGTGTATTTAGGAATGGATGCGCCGGCAAGGGATTTGTTTTACAAAGAACTGTTGAAGGAGCAAGAGCGTCATCCGCGCATCATTTTGCTGTCGACCCATCTCGTATCCGAAATGGAGTATTTGTTTGATGAAGTGCTGATCATTAAAGAAGGAAGGCTTTTGCTGCAGGAATCGTACGATGAGTTGATCACCCGCGGCGTGACGGTGATCGGAAGCAAAGAGGCCGTCGACGCTTTTGCAGCCGGAAAAGAAGTGTTGAACACGGAGCAATTAGGGGATACAAGATCTGTCACGCTTTACGGCAAATTAAGCGAGGAAGATGAGAAATACGCTGCTGAACTTGGATTAAGCATCGGCCCCGTATCTTTGCACGATTTGTTT
This sequence comes from uncultured Paenibacillaceae bacterium, assembly GCA_937983035.1. Taxonomy (GTDB): domain Bacteria; phylum Bacillota; class Bacilli; order Paenibacillales; family CALAME01; genus CALKAN01. Next base: position 2,120 of record CALKAN010000174.1, read on the forward strand.
GTGCAGCTGACAAAGGAGGAGCAGACGCATGCATAAACCCGTTTCGTATCCGCGAACCGCATTGGACATGTTCTTGGTGCAAGGCACGTGGACAATATGGTATCTGGCTATCGTGTTTATCATTAATCAAGCATCAACGTTTGTTTTTGGAAATGAAATGGAGCCGTTTTACAGCTCGGGTTATGTTTCAACGAATGTTTACATGCTGATCATCGGGATTATTGCCATCTATTTCATGCCGTATTATGTGGGAAATGGCATTACCCGCAAAAATTATTTTATCGGAGGCGTCATAGCCGGCATCGCATTGTCGATCGTCATTCCGATCGCTGTTTATATCATCAGCCTGGCGCAGAAGCTGATCGTGAAATGGTTTGCTGCTGCGGAAATAAGCGGCCGGGCATTGGATAACATTGACATTGACGTGGATGGAAATATTGTCGGAGAACTGGTTCAAGCGGTAATATTAACGCCGTTTGTGAGCCCAGATTCGAATTTGATTCAGTCGCTCGCTTTGTTTGCTTTCCACATTTTTGTGTTCTATATGATCGGATGGCTGATCGGATCTGCTTTCTACCGCTTGGGCGTCATTGGAGGGCTGGTCTCGATTGCTGTGAGCATCGCGCTTTTGTTTGTAAAAGATTCGATGATTCGGCTGTCGCTCGGTCTTCCGCTTTTTCAAAATTTCTCGGCTTTGGGTCAAATTCCATCCAGTTTAGCGATTCCGATTGCTTTCGCCGTCGTGCTTGTGCTGATTGTTCTTATTCGTCTGTTGACGAAGCGGGCACCGATAAAAATGTAATCAAATGTTGGGATGGTCACGGAATTGTCTGAAACATGCGATGAAAGAGAAATAGTTGTGCGTATGCAGCTGCCGGAATGACTTGCCCTTATCTTCTTGCGGCATCTGGAATAACATATATTTCAGGGCTGTTCTAAGGGGCGTGTCAGGAAGGCAGTTTTATTGTTTGGAAAATGAGCTTCGTTTTCATAAGTTTGAGAGAAGGTCGGAAAGTTATTTTCATGCGCAAAAAAATTAAAGGCTAATGCTGCGCGCCATCAACTGTTTGATGAAGCTGCATCAGCCTTTGAGGCGGCAATGGATCAAGTCGTTATTGATTCAGTCGTTGGAGCTCTTTCATTTGCAGCAGTTTTTAGAGTGCAACTTGAAATGTCATTCATTTGCAACTCTGCTTACAAAAACTTCCGCAAATGCTTGTTGCCGTCGTAACTGAAGAGCACGCGTTTCTTTTCCACGACTGTTTCCAAATGGACGTGCTTTCCCCACAATTGGTAAACATAAGGCAGCGTCCGTTCCAAATATTTCAGATCAAGTTCAATGCCTTCATAGCGATGTTTTAAATAAAGCTCGCCGTTGCGCATGTAATCGCCGTCTTCCACTACGATGTAGGGGAAACCGCCGTTTACGCGGGCGGTGACGAGCTGATCTCGGATGTTTTCCCATCCTTTGTCGGTAATGCGCCATTCCGGCCCCTGCTTTTCGAAAATATACAAGTCGAGATCGCGCACAAGTTCTTTCGTCAAATAATTTCGCAAAAAGGAAATGTCGGAATCGAGTTCGCGCACTTCGAACATTTTGTCGCGTCCCCAGCGCTTTTCAATGTCTTCAAAAATTTTCAATCCCAAATAATAAGGATTTAAATGATGGCGGGAAGGCTGCACGACCGAAGCGTTTAATTTTGCGAATTCGATCGTTTCTTCTTCCGTAAGATCCATCTCTCTTAAAATGCGCACATGCCAGTACGAAGCCCAGCCTTCGTTCATGATTTTCGTTTCGATTTGCGGCCAGAAATAGAGCATCTCTTCACGCATCATCGATAAGATGTCCCGCTGCCAATCTTCCAGATCAGGGGAATGCTGTTCGATAAAGTAGAGCAGATCTTTTTCCGGCCGTTCGGGAAACCGTTTCGGCTGTTTTGGCTGTTTTTCTTCTTGCGATTCGTCTTGATCGAGTTCCCATAAGTCTTCATACCCTGTCAGTTTGGCGCGTTCATTTTTCTTGTTTGCGACAGATAAGTTGGAAGATTTGCTGTCGGATGGAAAGTCAGCAGATGAGGCGGGTTTGCGTCTGCGATTGCGAAAGAGGCTGGGATCGACATGTTCTTGTATGGCCAGAACAGCATCGAGGAACTTTTCCACTTCCCGGTCGCCGTATTCCAAGGCGTACTGGCTGATCCGGTCAGCAGTGGAAGACATGCTGATAACCATATCCCGATTCGTATTGGAGAAGCGCGCATTGTTTTTGAAAAAATCTGAATGCGCCAGCACGTGAGCAGCGATCAGTTTGTTTTGTATCAATGAATTTCCTTCCAGCAAGAAGGCGTAGCATGGGTTGGAATTGATGACAAGCTCGTAAATTTTGCTTAAGCCTAAATCGTATTGCATCTTCATCCTGTGGAAGTTTTTCCCAAAACTCCAATGGCTGAATCTTGTTGGCATTCCGTAAGCACCGAACGTATAAATAATATCAGCCGGGCAGATTTCATAGCGCATCGGATAGAAATCAAGCCCGAAATCGATGGCGATGCTCGTAATTTCTTCAATCGCTGCTTCCAATTGTTTTAATTCCTGATTGGTCAACGAAAGTCACCCCGCTTCTACAGGTTGAAAAAAGGTTTGAAGCGCTCGATGCACTTCCCCTTTTTCCCGAATGACGCAATATCTGAAATTGGCATCTTCAATGTGCCGATAAGCGGACATTAACGTGCTGCGTCGGTTGTACTGATTGATTTCGCCATAGCCGAACATGTTGCATTTCGTCAGCAGTTCGCGGATGAGCTTGACGCATTTCTCATTGTCCGAAGACAAGTTGTCACCATCGGAGAAATGAAACGGGTAAATATTATAGCTTTCCGGCGGATAACGGTCGTCAATGATTTCAAGCGCTTTGCGATAAGCGGAAGAACAGATCGTGCCGCCGCTTTCTCCTTTAGAAAAGAACTCCTCTTCGGAGACTTCCTTCGCTTCCGTATGATGAGCGATGAATACGATCTCCACTTGTTCATATTTTTTGCGCAAAAAGCGGGTCATCCAGAAAAAAAAGCTGCGCGCAATGTATTTTTCGAATTGGCCCATGGAGCCTGACGTATCCATGATTGCCATGATGAGCGCATTAGAGTAAGGCTTTTGCACATCGTTCCAGGTGCGAAAGCGCAAATCTTCCGGCGAGATGCCGTAAATGCCTGGTTTTCCCGCCAGCGCGTTGCGCTTCAAATTTTCCAATATCGTTTTCTTTTTATCAATGTTGGAAAAAATGCCTTTTTTGCGAATGTCATTGAATTCGATGTCTTCGGTTTTAAGCTGGTCTTGCTGCTTGCGCTGCAAATTGGGCAGCTCTAAATTTTCAAACAACATATCTTCTAATTCTTCCAAAGATATTTCAGCTTCATAATAATCTTCACCGGGTTGATCTCCGGCTTGGCCGTCTTTGCCGGATCCGCTGCCTTTTCTGCCGGGAGAAGGATCTCTGCCCAGCACGTCTCCGACTTTGCTGTCACCGTCTCCTTGTCCTACATGTTTGCTTTTATTGTAATTGTAGCGGAATTTATATTCATCCAAGCTGCGGATCGGGACCCTCACGACTTGTTTGCCGTCGGACAGAATGATGCTTTCATCGGTGACAAGATCGGACAAGTTCTGTTTAAGCGCTTCCCTAACCTTTTCTTGATGGCGTGCTTGATCTTGATAGCCTTTGCGATGGAGTGACCAGTCTTCACGCGATACTATAAATGAAGAGTTTGACATGCACCGGTCTCCTTCCTGATTAAGGTTGGTATTAAACATATATATTCATCTGATGGACGGTTATGTGAAGAGGAAAGAGTAAAATAGGGGGATGGCGATTTTTTAACATCAGGTGCATCGCTTTGATGAAAAATGGTGAAAAACAGCGGCACGCATCGACTGAAAAATGAACGCTGTTATCACAGACAACAGCCTAATATTGACGAATTTTTGAACAGAAAAAAAAACCCTTTGACTGACCGGTCAGCCAAGTGTATGATTGATGGAAAAAGGTTTTCAAAGGAGAAGGAGAGAATGGGGAAAAGGAAGTCCATTTTGATCGCTTCCATTGCAGCGGCTGCAATGATCGCTGCGGCTGGATGCAGCATGGAGGCGCCGGTATCAGAAGCGACTGCAGAACGGGTGACGCCGGTTGCGATAGAGCATGTCACTAGAGGAGATTTGACGATTATCAATGAAATCGTCGGAACGGTGGAGCCGGCGAAACAAATCGCGGTGATCCCGGAAGTGCAAGGAAAGCTTCAAGAAGTGCGCGTAAGCAAAGGGGATATCGTGGAAGCAGGTCAAGTGCTGGCCGTGGTCGATGACCAAGATTTGCGCTTGGCTTTGCAGATGGAGCAAACGAATTTGTCGATATCCAAAACTCAGCTCGATGCCGCGCTTTCCAGGTTAAGACAAGCTGAAGACGCAGCGAAGACTGCGCTTCGCGAAGGCCGGGACTCGGTTCAAATTTCCGAAAACTTGGAGCAGGCAAGAATAGCGGCTGAGCAGGCGCGGGCAAGCGTCAGACAAGCTGAATTGCGCGTGCAGCAAGCACAGATGCGCGTCAATGATGCGGCGATTACAGCACCGATTTCAGGCGAGGTCGTTTCCGTTCCAGCGCAAGCAGGCGAATTCGTGTCGATGCAAAGTCCTGTCGCCGTGATCGTTTCTGCTGAAAATCCGAAAATTCGCGCAGGCATTACTGCAGAGCAGATTCCATTGTTTGAAGCAGGTTCCAAAGTCGAAGTCTTTGTCCCTTCATTGGATTTGACTTTGGAAGGCACTGTGGATGCATTGCCTAGAGCGGCAGAACAAAACGGATTGTTCTCTGTGGAAGTGATCGTGCCGGATGAGTCACGTCAATTGAAGTTCGGCATGGCAGCCATTTTAAGAGTCGCAGAGAGCGCGGTTGTCGATGCGCTGCTCGTCTCAACGCAAGCGATTGTGGAGCGGGGAGAAGAGTTTTTTGTGTTCGTCGTTGAGGACGATGCTGCCGTATTGAAACCGGTGGAAGTTGTGCAGATGCAAAGTGACGTAACTGCGATCAAAGGTGATTTGAACGAAGGCGACAAAGTCGTGGTGAAAGGACAGTTGACCCTTTCTGACGGAAATAAGGTCAGCTTGATGGGGGAGGGTCAATAAATTGAAATTAGTTGAAGGTTCGGTAAACAGGCCCATAGCCGTCGTCATGATCGTATTGGCGGTATTGGCGATGGGATTTATATCATTTCAAAATTTGGCCGTTGATCTCATGCCGGAGATTGACTTGCCGCTGCTCGTCGTTGCTACGAGCTACAGCGGAGCGGGACCGCAAGAAATTGAGCAGCTCATTACCCGTCCGCTGGAATCAAGCCTCAGCTCATTGCAAGGATTGGATACGATCCAGTCGAGTTCAAGGGCGGGCTCATCATTAATTGTTCTCCTGTTTAAAACAGGCGTAGATCTAAACAATACGATGGCAGACGTCAGGGATCGCGTAGATCAAGTGAGATCGTTTTTGCCTGATGATGCGGGCGATCCTTCCGTGCTGCGGTTTGATCCAAACCAAATGCCGGTGATGTTTTTAGGCTTGACCGGACTTGCGCCTGACAGGCTGCAGGAATTGGCGGAAAATGAAGTGGAACCCCTGCTGACGAGAGCTGACGGCGTCGCTTCGGTAACGATCGAAGGCGGCAAGACGAGAGAAATTCTCGTTGAGCTCGATCGTTCTGCGCTTGCGCGTTACGGCATCAGTTCCGGGCAAATCATGCAAGCTTTGTTTTCTGAAAACCAGTCCGCTTCCGCAGGGGTGATCTCGAGAGGAGATCAGGAACTGCAAATACGGGTCGTTGGCGAGTACACTTCGATTAAACAGATTGAAGAAACGCTGCTGCCGCTTTATTCCGGCGGAACAGTGCGGTTGTCTGACGTAGCGCAAGTGAAGGATACGTTCAAGGAAGACACCGTGCTCAGTTATGTCAATGGACAACCTGCGCTGGTGCTGTCCGTGCTGAAACAGTCTGATGCGAACACGGTTGCCGTAGCGGATGAAGTATATCGAGCCATGGATCGAATCAACGCGAGCTTGCCTGAAGGCGTTGAGCTTTCGATTGTAATGGATACTTCTATGTTCATCAGGCAATCGATTGATTCTGTCACTTCTAACATGATCATCGGCGGAATTGTCGCCGTGTTTGTATTGATTTTGTTTTTGCGCAGCATTCGCGCCACGCTCGTCATCGGCATTTCCATTCCGATTGCCATCATCGCCGCGTTTTCCATGATGTATTTCAGCGGCCAGACCGTTAACGTATTGACGATGGGCGGATTAGCATTAGGGGTCGGGCTGATCATCGACAGTTCGATCGTTATTTTAGAAAATATATTCAGCTACCGGCAAAAGGGATATTCGCCGATTGAAGCGGCAAAGAAAGGCGGCACAGAATTAGGACCGGCGGTTATTGCGGTGACGACTACGACGCTCGTCGTATTTTTGCCGATTATATTCGTCGACGGACTGGCGTCGGACTTGTTTACGCCGCTTGGTCTGACGGTATCGTTTACGATGATCGGATCGCTGGCCGCGGCACTCACAATTGTGCCGATGCTGTCTTCAAAACTGCTGACGTCAGAGAAACACACCCGGGAGAGAAATTCCCGCTTTGATCAATTTTTTAGAAACATTGTCAAGCAATACGGCAGGATGCTCGGTTGGGCGCTCAAACATCGCAAAACAACCATTTTTGTGACGATTGCAGCGATTTTTGGAAGCTTGTTCTTGATTCCTTTCATCGGCGCTGAATTTATTCCGGGCGGCGATCAAGGACAAGTGCAAATTACAGTGAAAACTCCATCCGGTTCAGAGCTTTCAGAAACGGAGGCCGCCGCAAGGAAAGTGATGGAGGCGATGGAACCGTACCGCGATATTATAGAGAGCAGTTATTTGACTGTCGGCAGCGCGGACTTCTCTGGATTTGGCGGAAGCAGCAACCAGGCAATCTTTACCGTGCAGCTCATTCCAGCCTCGCAGCGCGAGATGAGTACGGATGAATTTGTGCTGCGCTTGAATGAGGAAGTAGAGCCGATTCCGGGTTCTGAAGTGGAGATTGTCGGCATGGATGCGGCCATGCAGATGGGAGACCCGATTTTAATCCGCATCAGCGGTCCGGAGCGTGAAGTGTTGGAAGAATTGGCGGAGCAAGTCGTATGGATGATTTCTGACATTCCGGGAATCTACAATCCAAAAAGCTCTGCAGCTGAAGGAAGGCCTGAATTGCAAGTTGACATTAATCGGGAGCTTGCTTCGCAATACGGACTGACATATCAGCAAATTTTAAGCGAAGTTGACTTGGCGTTCCAAGGCAAGGTTGCCACGCGTTACCGCGAAGGCGGCAATGAATATGACGTTCGCTTGATCTTGCCGGAAGAACAAAGAAATTCAATCGCTGATATGGAGACCTTGTTAATTCCGACGAATCAAGGCACGTGGATCCCGCTTAAATCCGTCGCGGAATTGAAACAAGTGCAGGGGCCGGCAGAGATTCAGCGCGAAAATCAACAGCGCCAAATTAATGTGACGAGTGAAATTATGGGACGCAGCTTGAATGTGGTTGCAGCAGAAGTTCAAAGCGCGATCCAATCGATGAATCTCCCTGAAGGATACATGATTTCCATGGGAGGACAGTCAGAGGATATGGTTGAATCGTTTGGACAATTAACGCTTGCGCTGTTATTTTCCATCTTCTTGATCTATGTCGTCATGGCGGTGCAATTTGAATCGATCTTGTTCCCGCTGGTCATTATGTTTACGCTGCCTACTTCAATCGTCGGCGTTTTGTTCGGTTTGTTTGTTACCGGAACCCCGCTCAGCATCCCGGGTTTCATCGGGTTGATCATGCTGGCAGGGATCGTCGTAAACAACGGGATTATATTGGTCGATTACATTAATATTTTGCGCCGCAGAGGCGAAAGCAGGAATGAAGCGATCGTTCAAGCGGGCATGTCGAGGACGCGTCCGATATTTATGACCACTTTGACTACCGTGCTGGCCATGGTTCCGCTGGGGCTCGGCATCGGTGAAGGTGCGGAAATGCAGCAACCGTTGGCGATTGTCATTATTTTTGGATTGATGTTCTCAGCGATGTTTACGCTGTTCTTCGTCCCGGTCATGTATTCATTGTTTGACGACATTTCCAAGTGGCCGCGCAAAGTGCGGAACAAATTGTTCGGCAAGAAGAAGCGAGCCGCGGATAAGGGGCTGCAAGCATGAGCAGGGAAGAATGGAATCGAAAGAGGGAGCATATTCTCGTTGCAGCTTTGCGGCTGTTTGCAGAGAAAGGATATCACTCGGCGACGATGCAAGACATTTCGAAAGAAGCGGGGATCGCAAAAGGTTCCATTTACTCCTATTTTGATTCTAAAGAACAGTTGCTGCTTTCCATCTATGAGCATTACACGGCTAAGCTGGAAAAGAGACTGCAGCGGCTGGAGCATGACAGTCAGCTGACGCCCCTGATGAAGATGCAGAAGCACATTCATGATACGTTTCAACAGATTACAAATTTCAAGCATTTTTTTACGATGCATGTGAGAGAAAGCGCGGCGCCTCTGAATGAGGAGATGAAGCAAATTTTGCTGCGAGCCAATCACACGGAAATTGCCTGGCTGCGGTCCCGCATACGTGAAATTTACGGCCGCTCTGTCGAGCCGTATACGTTGGATTTGGCTGTTACTTTGCAAGCTTTAACGCGGGAATATATTGTATTTTTGTTGTTTGATCGAACTCATTTCGAAATTGACCGCGTCACAACATTTCTCATGAATCGATTGGACGATATGGCCAAAGGAATGATCAACCGAGCGGAGGCGCCGCTCATGACGGAAGGCGGATTGAACGAGCTGGTCCGGAAATTTTTAAAGAGCAGTCCGCTGGCAGAGCTGGAAGCGGAAGAGTGGATCCGCGCTTTAAGAGAGCGGATGGGCAAAATGAGCAAACATCATTTCGATGTTAAGGAAGCAGCATCAGTGCTGGACTTGCTTGAAAAAGAATGGGCGAAAGACAAGCCTAGACCGGTGATGCTCAAAAGCTTGCTTTCCTATTTCAGAGCGTTGAATCCGGCTTTGGAATGGCCGGAAATTTCTAAACTAGAACAATTAGCTGATCAAATTTCTGACTAAACAAGCAGGAGCCGCCGCATGCATCAGCAAGCGGCGGCTTCATTGTTGACTATGTGTTCTTGCAGCGTGTCGCTTATAGGAAACGGAGCGAAGTCCGGCGACTGCTTATTGTTCATTTAAGCGGATTGCTTTACGGACCGCATGACTTAAGGCTGCAAGCTGATTATGCGGCGGTTCTTATTGCATGGTGATGCCGATGAGCAGCAAAAAGATAAACCCGACGATCGGCAGCGCGTTTAAACCAAGCCCGAAACCTGCAAAAAACTTTTTTCGATCATCCTGGAACAGTCCGATCAATCCGAGTACAGCACCGATTAAATGCATGACCCCTGCAACGAGGAACAAAGGAAAAGCTGCGAGCATCATCGGGTTTTGTTCAACCATGCGCAACAATTCTTGTTCCAATATTTCTGGATCGGTCGCAAGATCTTGCCCGGCCAGGAAACTGGCCAATCCTACGAACAGGTAGATGGTCAGCGCAATAGACATAATGATGGCAACGATTCCGAGCGTAAAAGAAGCGATGCCGATGCCGGAATGTTTCAGCTGCTGCGGACCAGTGCTGGAAGCAGGAGCGGCAGCATGGGAAGGATTGCTGTCAGCTGGGGATGTTTCCTCATTTATGGCATCCGGTTGTTTGTCATGTTCGTTCCTGGAATCCAATGGATTACCTCCTTGCGAATGAAATAAATTTTGTTCTATTATTTCACATTCTTTCCGATTTAGGCAACTTGAACAGATGCACGATGAATTTCGAGTGAATCACAGAAGCTGATCGTTTGAAAAAAAGGCCCGTGAAGCACCGTGATGAATTGGTTCATGAATATTTTACAAAACCAAACGCTAAGATGAATGTTAAATCTAATTAAAGCATGACATGACAGCCTTAGCAGGGAAATATTACGCAAAATGATGAAAAGCGGATGACAAACGAAGCTCATATGAGATGAACATTCAGAAAAGGGGAATGACACATGTTGAAACTTTTTGCAGCTTTGGGCAGCATTAACGGATTTCTCGCTGTAGCGCTGGGCGCCTTCGGCGCGCATGGACTAAGAGGAAAGATTGATGATCAGCTGTTGAGCTCCTACCAAACGGGCGTGCAATATCAGATGTTTCATGCCGCGGCTTTGCTCATCATTGCATTTTTAAGCACGAAACTGCCTTCAAGCGGCCTCGTTGCCGGGGCGGGCTGGGCGTTGTTCATCGGAATTGTGCTGTTTTCGGGCAGTTTGTACGTGATGGCCTTAACCGGCATCCGGTCGCTCGGGATGATTACTCCGTTGGGCGGAATTTCTTTTTTGATCGGATGGACGCTCCTGTTGCTTGCGGCTCTGAAGTCATGACTCGTTTTCAGCGTGCAAGCGATGAGAAAGGGGCGGCATTAACCTCGGCTGTGCTTGAAGCTGTGCGCATATATCACACCTTTCGTTTAAGATTTACATAGAATGTAGCATAGCTTGGCGAAAGGGGAGGAGCATATTGATTCAAGTTCAGCCCATTGTGATTCAAGACAGAACTGTCATCGGGATTGACGTGAAGCTCCCAAAGACCAATCTTTTAGTGGTCACGACAGATAAAGGCTATATTATGTGCGGGGCACTGGACGTCCAGCTTTTGAATGAGCGGTTAAAAGATCGAAAAATTATTGCCGGACGCGCCACAGGAGTGAAAACGATTGAACAATTGCTGGATGCTCCGCTTGAGTCCGTAACGATAGAAGCAGAAAAACTAGGCATCCGTAAAGGGATGAAAGGGCGGGATGCGATTTTAAAAATGTAAGCCGTTTTTGCCGCGAAAACCTTCGAACCACTTAAATCCGAGTGGTTTGGGGGTTTTTTTCTTTGCAGCGCTGATTGATTTACATAAAATTTGCATTTTTAAGCTGACTAATCCTATAATGGTGTAAATCATCATTTGTTGAAGATTGAAGAATATTAGCATCTTCCATAAGGAGTTGATTTAAGTTATAATTATTCTAAGGTGGATATTTGAGAATCATTGATAATCATTTCGCCACAGAAAGCAAAAGAAAAACCCGAGCTTTTTACCCGGTGTTTTTTCTTTTTATATAAACCACATCATTATGCTGGAGGGAAAATACAATGAGCCAACCTTATTTTGTTATAGATGGTTTGAAAGCATCTATCGAAGGCAAGGAAATTCTTAAAGGCATCAATCTTGAAGTAAAGGGCGGAGAAGTGCATGCCATCATGGGGCCTAACGGCACAGGAAAGAGCACTTTGGCATCCGCGATCATGGGACATCCCAAATACGAAGTGACCGGCGGCTCGATCACGCTGGACGGAGAATCCATTTTGGACATGGAAGTAGACGAGCGCGCTCGCGCCGGGCTGTTTTTGTGCATGCAATATCCGAGCGAGATTACCGGCGTAACGAATGCCGACTTTTTGCGCAGCGCGATCAATGCCCGCCGCGAAGAAGGCGATGAAATTTCATTGATTCGCTTCATTCGTCAAATGGAAGAGAAGATGAAACAGCTGGAGATGGATCCGGAGTTTATGCACCGCTACTTAAATGAAGGTTTCTCCGGCGGAGAGAAGAAGCGGAACGAAATTTTGCAAATGGCGATGCTGGAGCCGAAAATTGCCATTTTGGACGAAGTGGACTCCGGTTTGGACATTGACGCATTGAAGATTGTGGCCGACGGCGTCAATTCCATGCGCAGCGAAGAGCGCGGTTTTATTATCATCACGCACTATCAGCGTTTGCTTAACTATATCAAGCCTGACTTTGTCCATGTCATGATGCAGGGCCGCATTGTGAAATCCGGCGGACCGGAGCTGGCCGAACGGTTGGAGGCAGAAGGTTACGACTGGATCAAAGAAGAGCTGGGAATTGAGGACGTTACTGTCGGTCAAGAGGAAGAGGAGTTTCAAGTACCGATGAATACGACACCACCCGAATTTTTCAGAAAGTAATGTAGGAGGGCATGATTCATGACAACTGATACGGTCTTGCAAATTAGCTCCGATTCCGTCCGCGCTTTCTCTGAGCAGCTTGGGGAACCAGGCTGGTTGACAGAGCTTCGCTTGGAAGCACTGGAAGCAGCGAAAAAGCTGGAATTGCCGAAAGTCGAAAAAACGAAAATCAATCGCTGGAGACTCGAGCGTTTCGGACAGTTTCACCAAGAGCAGCCATTGCAATCACTCGATGAGCTGCCCAGTGAAATCAATGATTTAATTCAATCGAACGATGGATCGGACAAACGCAATTTGTATGTTCAGCGCAATGGAAGCATGGTATATCGGCAACTGTCGGATGAATTAAAGCAGCAAGGTGTCATCTTTACGGAGATGAACACGGCTGTGAAAGAACATCCGGAGTTGGTTAAGAAATATTTCCTGCAAGTCATCCAAAAAGACGAGAGCAGATTGACAGCACTGCATGCTGCTCTCTGGAGCGGCGGCGTATTCTTGTACGTTCCGAAAAACACGGAGGTTTCCATGCCTCTGCAAGCTTTGTTTATTTCCGATGACAGGGAACGGGTATTTTCTCCGCACGTGCTGATTGTGGCTGATGCAAACAGCTCGGTCACTTATGTCGGCAGCTACGCGTCAACGGACAGCGATGTGGAACTTGTTCACAACGGGATGGTGGAGATCGTCGCAGAAGCCGGCGCGCGCGTGCAGTATGCAGCAGTGCATAACTTGTCTGCTTCTATAACAGACTTGTCTTTAAGAAGAGCCGTCGTGCAAAATGACGCAAGCATTGAATGGATTGTCGGAGAAATGAATGCCGGCAATTGCTTGTCAGAGACTTCATCGGTATTGAAAGGCAACGGTTCTAAATCGGATGCCAAAGTCGTATGCATTGGCGAAGGAAGCCATGATCTCAACATTACAACAAGAGCGGTTCACATCGGCAAAAGCTCAGACAGCAACATGCTCACTCGAGCGGTCATGAGAGACGAAGCCCAAGCGATCATCAATGGCATTACGAAGATCGAAAAAGGGGCAACCAATGCCAACGGCGAGCAGACGGAAAGAGTATTGATGCTCAGCCCGAAAGCGCGCGGTGACGCGAATCCGCTGCTTCTCATCGATGAAGATGAGGTAACGGCAGGACACGCGGCCAGCGCTGGTCAAGTGGATAAAGAACAGATTTATTATTTGATGTCGCGCGGAGTGACGAGACAAGAGGCAGAGAAACTGATCATCATCGGCTTCTTGCAGCCGATCGTTTCAGAAATTCCGATTGAGTCCGTGAAAGAGCAATTGTCTGCTCTGATAGAAAGGAAATTGCAGTGATGGATATTGCACGCATTCGCGATCAATTCCCCATATTGAAGCAAGAGATCCACGGGCATCCGCTCGTTTACTTGGACAGCGCTGCAACTTCGCAAAAACCAGCCGCAGTGATTGAAGCCATTCGGGAATACTATGAGCACAGCAACTCGAATGTGCACCGCGGCGTGCATACGCTTGGATCTCGCGCTACGGAAGCGTATGAAGGCGCAAGGGAAAAGATCGCCAAGTTTATCGGTGCGCCCCAGCCTGAGACCGTCATTTTCACGCGCGGCACAACGTCAGCCATTAATCTGGTTGCTCACGGCTATGCTCGCATCGTATTGCAGCCTGGCGACGAGATTGTCCTGACAATGCTGGAACATCACAGCAACTTGATTCCATGGCAGCAAGCAGCCAAGGCTGCCGGCGCTAAACTGAAGTACGTGCCGCTTCAGCAAGACGGAACGATTCGCATCGAGGATCTCGATGCTGTCGTAACCGAACGAACGAAGATCGTGGCGATGACGCATGCTTCCAACGTGATGGGGACAGTGAACCCGATCAAGGAAGCGGCCCGCATTGCACATAAGCATGGAGCCAAGATCGTTGTCGACGGTGCGCAAAGCGCACCGCATATGTCAATCGATGTTCAAGATCTGGATTGCGACTTCTTCGCTTTTTCTGGTCATAAAATGTGCGGTCCGACAGGCATCGGCGTGCTCTATGGAAAGAAAGAGCTGCTGGAGCAGATGGAGCCGGTGGAATTCGGCGGAGAAATGATCGATCATGTGGATTTGCATGAATCGACGTGGAAGGAGCTTCCTTGGAAGTTTGAAGGAGGGACGCCGATCATCGCAGGCGCAGTCGGGCTGGCCGCAGCCGTTGATTTTTTAGAAGAAATCGGCATGGACAATATTCGTCGTCACGAGCAGCAGATTGTAAATTATGCTATGGATGAACTGGCTAAAGTTCCAGATTTAAAGATTTACGGACCGAAGGAACGATCAGGATTAATTACGTTTAATTTGGGGAATATTCATCCCCATGACGTAGCAACGGTGTTGGATTCAGAAGGCGTGGCAGTTCGCGCAGGCCATCATTGCTGCCAGCCGCTTATGCGATGGCTTGGCGTTGCTGCAACTGCGCGAGCCAGCTTTTATTTGTATAATAATGAAGAAGACGTGGACCGCTTAGTCAAGGCGTTATTAAAAACAAAGGAGTATTTCGGCCATGCAATTGGATGATCTATACAGAAGGGTTATCATGGATCACTACCAGAGGCCGCGCAACCGCGGCAAATTAGCGGGCGATGCCGTTACGGTTGAATTGAACAATCCTTCGTGCGGAGATCGCATTACGCTCCAAATGGATCTTTCTTCTGACGGGATCGTTCGCGACGTAAAGTTTGAAGGAGAAGGATGTTCCATCAGCATGGCTTCTGCTTCGATGATGACGGATGCGATCAAGGGGAAACATTTGGAAGATGCGCTGGAGATGGCGCAAGATTTTTCCAGCATGATGAAAGGGGACTATAAAGAGTTTGATTATGAAGATATCGAATCTCTTTCAGGCGTAAGCAAGTTCCCTGCTCGCATCAGGTGTGCCACTTTGGCATGGAATGCCCTTCGCAAAGGAGCCGAACAACGGCAGACGAAGGCATAGACGGACAGCTCGTAATTCTGCATGCGCATGCAGAAGACAATTCAATTTAAAGGAGGGCCAACAGCATGGCGAAAGAAATGCCGGAAATCGACAGCATATACAGGTATGGATTTAGGGACGAGCATAAATCGGTTTTCCAAACGGGCAAAGGTTTAAATGAAGAGATCGTTCGCGAGATTTCCAGACAGAAAAATGAGCCGGAGTGGATGCTGGAGTTTCGCTTGAAATCATTGGAACGGTTTCTGCAGATGCCGACTCCGAAATGGGGCGGAAATTTGGATGATTTGGATTTCGATGAAATAAAATATTATGTGAAGCCTTCAGAAAGAAAAGGAAGAACTTGGGAAGAAGTGCCGGCTGAAATTAAAGAGACGTTTGATAAGCTGGGCATTCCGGAAGCCGAACAGAAGTATCTGGCCGGCGTATCCGCTCAATATGAATCTGAAGTCGTTTATCACAGCATGCAGAAGGAATTGGAAGACCAAGGGATTATCTTTATGGATACCGACACGGCTCTGCAAGAGCATCCGGAATTTTTTAAAGAATATTTCGGTTCCGTCGTCCCCCCTTCTGACAACAAATTTGCTGCATTGAACAGCGCCGTGTGGTCTGGCGGCAGTTTCATCTATGTTCCTAAAGGCGTCAAATGCGAAATTCCGCTGCAGGCATACTTCCGAATTAACTCGGAGAACATGGGGCAGTTTGAACGCACGCTGATCATCGCAGATGAAGACAGCTTCGTTCATTACGTGGAAGGCTGCACCGCACCGATTTACAGCACGAATTCGCTGCACAGTGCTGTCGTGGAGATCATCTGCAAGAAAAATTCTCGAGTTCGTTATACGACGATCCAAAACTGGGCGCCTAACATCTACAACTTGGTGACGAAGCGCGCAGTCGCAGAAGAAAATGCGACCATGGAATGGATTGACGGCAACATCGGATCGAAACTGACGATGAAGTATCCGTCTGTCATTCTGAAAGGAGAGCACGCGAAAGGGCACGTATTGTCAATCGCGGTTGCGGGCAAAGGACAGCATCAAGATGCAGGCGCGAAAATGATTCACTTGGCGCCGAATACGACGTCTACGATCGTATCCAAATCGATCAGCAAGGACGGCGGCAAAGTCACTTATCGCGGCTTGACTTCCTTTAACAAAAATGCAGACGGCGCGAAAGCGAACGTTCAGTGCGATACGTTGATCTTGGATAAAGAATCGACGTCAGATACGATTCCTTACAATGAAGTAAAGAACGACAACATCATTTTGGAACACGAAGCGAGTGTTTCCAAAGTTTCTGAAGACCAGCTCTTTTATTTGATGAGCCGCGGCTTGACAGAAGCTGAAGCAACGCAAATGATCATTATGGGCTTCATCGAGCCGTTTACGAAAGAATTGCCGATGGAATATGCGGTTGAGATGAATCGGCCATGTAGTTGGCCTGCCCGAAGTTGCCGATCAGGCCGGACGTCG
>CALKAN010000175.1 GCA_937983035.1 uncultured Paenibacillaceae bacterium
ATTGTATAAAGAGAAGCAGCGCTCTCGATCCATGAAGCGGGATGCTTGGCAATACAATCGAAGAACCGGGGTTGTCCGGATCACGGCAGAAGAAACGCCAATATGGGAAACAACAGAAAAACTGGAAGTTGAGTTCGTCTTTCCGCTGGCAGCATCTAACCATGCACGGCATGAAGCTTTGTCGCCGTCTCTTCCCTCTCCCTTGTCTGCCAACAGCAGCGGTGCCAACAATTTCAATGCTCGTTTCCCGCCCGAGGCTGAATTATGCCGGGCATTGCATGAAGGCGATCTCGCTGCGCTGGAGAATTCGTTGCTGCTGTGGCGTCAGGAGCGGCGCAGACTACGTTCTTCTCCAGAACAATGGCAGCTGGATGTGTTGAAAGCAGCGCTGTTGGCAATTCGTCAAGTTGAACGCCGGGGATGGGAATATGATTCTTATTTTAAATCTGATATTGAAATGTTTTTTCAATTGGAGCAACTGAAATCTGCTGATGAAGCTTATTCTCGTCTGCTGCACTTATTGATGCTAAGCGCGCGATGCCAACCAAAGTTAGCATCAGAAGTGAAGCATCCTGCCATTTCCGAATTGATTTTCGCAGTCGAACAACATATGGCGAAGAAAATCGTTTTGCACGAACTCGCCGACCGCGTTGGCGTGCATCGAGATCACCTCAGCCGATTGTTTCGCAGCGAGACAGGCGAATCGTTCTCTGCTTATTTAATGAAACAACGAATGGAAAAAGCAAAAGCCCTGCTCGAATTTGGCGTGCAGATCAGCCATGCCGCCGCTTTAACCGGTTATGCCGATAATCAGCGTTTTTCGGCTGATTTCTCGAAATACTGGAAAATAGATCCAAAAAACATGATTTAAACTGCAAATGTACAAAAAAGCTTCCGAATCATGCAAGTGATCGGAAGCTTTTATAAAGCTCTATTCCCATTTTTTGAGAAACCGCAGCAGTCTTTCGTCTTTTAGCTGCTCTGCTGCTGTCCTCCATCGCTCAACATGTTCATCGTCTATAATATGGGGAGTAAAGCCGATATTTAAATAAGTTTTAATTGCAGGAAGACGAAAAGTATTCGTATTCAGCATCGCTTTGCTCCGTCCTTCCTGCTTCATCTTGTGCAGCGCGGCAAGCGAAACTTGTTTGCCCAATCCTTTGCCGGCATGCTCCGGCAAGATGCCGACCATATGCAGACATCCCGTATCTTCTGGATATTTATTGATATGCCAGGCTGAAGCAGTGGCAACAGGACGATGGTTGTGCACGACGAACCAAACTTTTTCCGGCTCGTATTGATCTTCTTTTTCCATAAACTCTTTAAAATGATATTGTTCGCCAAAAGAGGCAGCGATAATCTGTTCCCAAGCTTGCTCATCGCCAGGCTGCAAACTTCTCATTTCGTACCCCGGCGGAAGCGACCATGCCGGCAAGTTGCTTAATGAATTCAAAAACATGACCACTGAAGTCTGCGATGCCAATGTTGCTTCCATCCTCTCTCTGTGTAATCGTTTATCTTCATTGTTCGGGATCAGCTTCGGGCTGACATTTTCGCCTTTGGGTCATCAAACAGATTGCACGCTTGAATCTTTCGTGAATTGCTCATACAGTTCAAGAACGTCTTGCAAATCCGGTTTTCCGGGGCGAATGACTTGGCGGATGCGCGTTTGGCGTTTCTCGCCGACAGTAAGATCGCTGCCAAACAATGAAAAGTAAGTCGCATGATGCCTGTAAATGGGATCTGATTGATCATCGCTCGAATAAGTGACGAGCGTGCCCGGACATTCTTCCGTTTCTGCCATCTGTATGATCGAAAGATGACCATTAGACATTATAGCAATTGGTTTGCCGTACATAGGACCTGCCACCGCTTCGATAATGCGTTGATTTTTTGCACGATCGATCCAGCGTCCGTCAAACAGTGCATGCGCTGCTTTATCATCGCGCGGGAAATACAAATAATATCCTTTTAACAGCGGCTGATCTTCCACTTTATACAGCAGCATGTCTTCATCCGCCTCTTTGCCCGGCCAGATCGGAAGAATGACATACGGTTCAAAACTTCCATGCATGTATGATGAAATGAATACTTCGTAATCTTCCAACTCTTGCTTGGCTTCAATCGAGACGGTTAAATCGATCACGCTGTCATTATGAACGGCATATTCAGCTTCCATATTTAAAGGATGAACTTCCGTTTGCGGAAATTGCAGCGTAATGCCGCTTTCATTCGCATTCGAAACCGAAAACGGTTCCTTTCTGGCAAGCCCGCGAAACTCTCCGCGGCTCGTTAATCGGTATATATTTAATAAAAACGTGCTTTCTGACTGTACAATTTCCTCGTTGAATTCTGGTCTGGTGAGCGAAATGACGCCATGCCTTTCATTATTTCCAGACAAAATGACTTTCGTGCCGTTCATGTCATATTGATAATGCTGATTTCCTAAATCCTTCAATTTCTTTCACTCCTCTTACGAATAGATGTTTGATGCGGCGCCGCTGACAAATGTTATTGTTGCAGAAACTCTTCGAGAACGATATTTCTTCTTTGCTGCGCGGATTGCTCTGCCGCCAAAGTAACGGCAAGCGTTTGAAATCCATCGATATAACTGCTGAGCACGATGTCTTGATTGCCTTGTTCAATCGCATCTGTAAACGCTTTTGCTTGCTCGTGCAACATGTCCACTTGAGATTCGATCGTTATGTTCTGCTCTTGGTCGATGATCGTCAATGTGTAATTATGAATGCCTACGAAGAAATCATGTCCGATGAAGTTCGTTGTCGTCTCCGAATGATACGGCGACATGACTGTCTCGCTTACCGTGCCGATGCCGCCCCTTTCCATCGAAAAAGAAATGACGCCGGAAGTTAAGATCGTATCGCCGGGATTTTTCCCAGGACCGTCCATGTCGCATTGCATGGCAGCGACTTCACGAAATTCCCCGCCGAGGAAGCGAACAAGGTCAACCTGATGCGTAACGCCGGCAATCAGGTTGCCGCCGGATAAATGCTGCTGCCGCATCCAGCTCGGCCAAGACAAGCAAGTTCCTGTCCGAACAACTTGAATCAAGTTAGCGCTTCTCGATTCCAAGTATTCTTTGGCTTTTTTTGCGATATCCAAATAACGCAAACAATAACCGGCCGCATTGATGATCCCGGATTGTTTAATGATTTCTACATTCTTCTGCACACTTTTCAGCTCAAGTCCGAGCGGTTTTTCTGCAAGCAAATGAATGCCGCGGCGGGCAGCCGTTTCTTCCAAACCTGTTCGCGTAAACTGAGGAGAACTAATCACGACGGCATCGATCACGCTTGGATTGAGCAATTCATCACTTGATCCAGCGACAGATGCGCCGTACTGTTCTGCTGTTTGTGCAGCCAACTCCTGATTAAAATCATACACTGCAGCGATCCGGCAATTGTCCAGTTTTGCAAATTGTTTCATATGCGCCTGTCCTTGATTGCCTGTGCCGATAAAGCCGACTCTTACTGGCATGGAATCCCTCCTGCTCAAATTTTTGCTAATGATGATATAAAGTGAGCGTTTACAATCAGCTTATCAAAAACGATCTCAGGTTACTATGTGAATGGCATGACATTTTGTGATATTTCATGAGATTTATATATTGATGATAAAAAATTGAACTTTTATGACAAAATGAGGCATTTTAATGAGATATTACAACATGATCACGTCCTGTACACTTGCGATGAATTTTCATGATCAAAATATTTATTAAAAGGTTTGCAATGAGTATATGAATGATTTACCTTTTCATTTTTCTTCACTAGACTAAAATCCTTTCCTTCAAAATCCTTTTTTTCCAACATAAAACAATTTTTCAATGTTGTGAAGTTAAAATCTCTATTAAATGTGATTCTTTCAAAGCAAATTTCTCTTTTTCAATTGACTTAACCGCATTCATATAGTATGGTATGGAGAATCACACGGGTGAATGCGTGTGTTTATTATTCATGCCCGCCATTTGGGCAAAAATTTTATGGGAGGCCTATATAAATGACCCGGTTCAAATTTGTATTGTTCAGTTTCATTCTTTTGTTCGTTTTCGGCTGCAGCAATCAAAACCAAACCGAACAAACTGAGACGCCAAATGTAAGCGAATCCAATGTGACGCAATCACAGACGCAAAGTCCAGAAACTCCAAAAGCTCCGCAAACTCCCCCAGAGGAACCGAAAGAGCCGATTAAGCTTACTTTTGCTACTCCAGCAGGACATACTGTAGAGAACTTCAATGAACGATTTGGAAATTCGATTCAAAAACAATTTCCGCAATATGAGATCAGCTTCGTCCCCCGTTCTGACGTCAGTTTTGATAATTTGATCGTTACCGGCACGGAAGTCGATATCGTGTTCGGAGCGATCATTGACTACACTAGAGGACCTATATCTTTTCAAATGGTCGAAGATATGAACGAGCTGGTGAAGCAGCACAATGTTGACTTGGATCGGATCAGCGTCGATTGGCAAGAAGGCATGAGCACGATGTGGGATGGCAGCCTGTATGGGATCCCGATTTCCCTGGAATCCAATTCAACTTTTTATAACAAAGATTTGTTTGATGCGTTCGGTGTAGAATACCCGCACGATTATATCACTTGGGAGGAAGTTTTTGCTCTGAACGCGCGGTTAACCCGAAGTGAAAATAACGTCAATTATATTGGGGTTGCCATCGCAAGGCCTCAGCACTTTTCGCTGAATGGATTATCCGTACCATTTATCGATCCTGAAACAGGGCAGTCTGCTTTCGGCGTTGATGAATACGCTGCCAAATGGAGAACTTTGTATGAAACGCTCGTAACGAAGCCTGCGGAAGCTTCCGGTTATAGAGAAAAAATGATTGAACTGGGTCGCCTTCCATCCAATACGGAATTTTATAACGGGGAAGCTGCTATGTTTGTCGGCCTGACGCATACTCCTTTGTCCAGACCAGATCTGGAAGAAATGAATTGGGACATGACCACTTATCCGACTTATGAAGGTTATCCTGACACCGGCGCTCAAGGCAACTTGCTCTTGTTTGGCATAACGAAAATGAGCAAACATAAGGATGAAGCGATGGAAGTCATTAAGTATTTCATTTCAGACGAATATCAAGTTGAAACTTCGAGAGTTGGAAACATACCGATCGTGATTAACGATGAGACCATTGCGGCTTTCGCCCAAGATACATACTATCATGACCGCAATGTTGAATCGGTGTTCAAGCTTGACTTCGCTCCTTTGCCTTATCGCACCATCTATGATCCGTTGACAACAGGAGTGTATTATAATCAAAATACTCTCTTCAGCATTATTATGGAAGATTTGGATATCAACACGATGATGGCAAGAATGCAAGAAGAAGCAAATCAAAGAATTGCTGCTGAGCAAAAATAGTGACATCAATCACTAGAGTCAAACAATGCAATAATCGAATATCTTCAAAAAAATAGTCCCCTGCTCTTTCAGATTGCTCCTTTCGTCCTGGGGCTTGATCGAATGCAGGGGACGAAACATGACGCTGTCGAGAGGCAAATCCCGTAAACTTATTTTTCACTTTTTTTCTAGCTGATGCAGGATGATTTGTTCAAACCACTTCCATGGGAGCAGCGCTTTGCCCATGACGGCTGTCTTGGTTCCTTTGCCCAAAACATAGCGAAATTTTGGACGACGAGCTTGTACGATGCGAACGACAGTTTCTGCAATCTCCATCGGATCGCCTGCGCTTGCCGCTGTTTTTTTGCTGTAATTTAATATGGAATCAAGATGGTTTTGATAAGGCGAGTTCTCCTTTTTAATTGCAGCGAAATAATCAAATCCTTTCGACCAGATCGCTGTCTGATAGGCGCCTGGTTCAATGATCGAGACATGAACGCCGTAAGGCAGCATCTCCAATCTCAAAGACTCGCTGAATCCTCCAACAGCGAACTTCGACGCCGCATACGGCCCATATCCGGGAAACCCGATCCTTCCGCTCACGCTCCCGATATTGATGATGTTTCCAGATGCAGCCTTGCGCATATGCGGCAATGTTTCTTGCGTCAGCGCAACCATGCCGAAAAAATTTGTTTCCATCACGCGTCTCCAATCTTCCAGCGGCACTTCTTCCACAAATCCGCCCAGAGAGATGCCTGCATTATTGACAAGCACATCGATCCGGCCGTAATTTTCAATGATTTCATGCACGATTTTTCGAATCGAATGCACGTCGTTTACGTCCAGTGCGCGGCATTCGACTCGCTGGCTGACCCCATTTTGCTTTGCCTTCCGCATCAGATCTTCTTTCTTCTGCAAATTGCGCATTGCGGCAATGACATGACAGCCGTTTTCGGCTAAAGCAAGTGCAGTCAACAAGCCGAACCCGCTTGAAGAACCTGTCACCAATGCAATTTTACGGTCAGACACCGCACTCCCTCCTTTGAATTTAAGTTTTTTCACTCCGATGATCATAAAAATTTTTGACTAATCATTGTAAAAAAATGGCTTGCTTTCTATCGATGATATCTCTAATATGAATTTGTAAGCACTTACATATCTTCTCCTATGTGCAATCATTTCCTATGGTGACGCTGTATGTTGTTTCAATTCCAATTAGAGGAGGAATGTCATGTTTAAACAAAAGAAAACATGGGTCGTCTTGTCATTAGCCGTGCTGCTGTTCGTTCTCGCCGGATGCGGCGGCGACGATCAGCCGACGATCGGTCAAAGCCTGAATGAACCGATCGATTTATATTTATTCAGTCTCAGCGGCGGCAGTCCGGAATGGTTTGAAAACACTTACGGAAAATACTTGAAAGAAATATTTCCGCATGTCACTTTCAACGTATTTTTTCCTACTGATGTAGCTGTCCAAGACTACATTTCCGCCGGCGAACCCGTCGATATTTTGTTTGGGGCATACACATGGTTTCATAACGGAATCTTGAGTTTAAATTTGCAGAACGATATCAGCGATTTAATTAAAACGTACAATTTTGACCTGGACAAAATCGATGAAACCGTCATTAATTTGCAGCGGCAGCTGGCAGACGGCGGCATCTACGGCTTGCCTGCATTCATCGGCACTTCTGGATTATATTACAACAAAGATATATTTGACAAATTTGCAGTTGAATATCCAAGGGACAATATGACCTGGGATGAAGTGTATGACTTGGCTGTCAAGCTGACGCGAAGCGATGGCGGCGAGCAATATTATGGATTCGCGAATGACAACTTAAATTACATTACCGCGAATCAACTTTCACTCGATCCGATTGACCCGGAAACGCTGGAAGCTAATTTAACATCCGATGGCTGGGTGAAAATTGTTCAAAACCTTGCGCGTTTTATGACGATTTCCGGCATCGACTTAGCCGAAGCGACGGTGGCGAATTTTAACAACAAAGGAAATGTGGCCATGGCAACGAACTATACGGGTTGCTGCGGAAACACGCCGGGCAAAGCCGTGCAAAATTGGGACGTTGTGCGAATTCCAGACTTTCCAGACCTCCCAAATGTCGGTCCGCAAGCTTTTCCAAATTATTGGTTCATGAGTTCGATCAGCAAGAATCGAAATGCTGCATTTGAAGTCATTGCTTATGTCGCTTCAGAAGAATTTCAGATCTCTTTGAACAGCCGCGGCTTGGCCACAGCCCTGAAAGATACGAGCTTGCATGAGAAATATGGGCAAGATTTGGACTTTTATAATGGGAAAAATGTTTCAGCCTTGTTCCCTAAACCGCACGCGGAAATGGCCCATGTTACTAAATACCATGCACATGCAGCCAGATATGTGAACAACGCATTGAATGAAGTCGTTGCCGGCACCGACATAAACACCGCTTTGCGCAAAGCCGAGGAAGAATTGAATCAATTTATTCAATCAGAAGAAGCAGGCGGCAACGCGTGACATGAAATAAAGAAACCTTTGAAGCTCATAAACAAAACCCTGGATTTTCAACGCTAATAAGAGGAAAATTCAGGGTTTGTAAATGGGCATTCTAGAAAACAGCTCCAGGAAGCGGGCTTTGGTGATTGTAATTTTCATACCAAACTGCGTGATGTTCGTCGATCCAACCGATAAAGTGACCCATGCCAACAAACAATTCGTCTCCAATCTGGTGGTCGCGCATCCATATTCCTTTCCCAAACTTGTGTATCAAATGCGTTCCTGCCGATTCAACCTCTACTGGCTCTTCAACGATCAGCTTGCCTGAATCGAATGTCACTTTGCGGATTCCCTCCGTCAATTCGTGGTTAATATACATATTTGTGGGGATGACAATTGTGTCCTGATCAATCCATTCCATATTGACGTAAGGAATAACTCCATCACTTTTGCTATAGTATGCCGCACTTTCAATGTAAGCCAGCTGCTTCCCGCTTTGATCCAATATGATCAAATTCGCAGTCGGTCCGTTGGAATTGTCTTCACTGTACAGCACAGAGATGTATTCGCCATCCGGCGATACAGAAAAACCGTAGATGGATCGATGTTCTTCTTCTGGCAGTTCCCATATTTTTGTTTTATTCCCCTGTTGATCATACCGGTACAATTGTTTGAGAGATTCCATGACGTAATTCGTCTCTTTAAAGATTCGATCCGGATACATGACATGAAATCGTGTGTTTCCCTCGGGATAAGACAATGGAATCGTTCGGAAGTTTCCAGTCAACGGACTGAATACAACATGTTCATCCTCGTTCAAGATCAGCAACGACTTTGAAGATTCTCCTTCATTGACAAGCTGCATTTGAATCGCCTCAGGCACCTTATAGATGATTCTTTCATTCTCTAATCTGTTGTATAACACTACATAAGGCGCGTACTCATAGACGGCTTGGAAAATGAAGGATGAATTCGAAACTTCATATTTACGCCCTAACCAATTTGTAACTTGATGCCAATCGATGAACAAAGCTTCTCTGTTTTCAAGCTGATGAAAACTTAGTTCAACTTCCATATCGCTTAACCAAACCACTTCAGGATCAAAATTGTGCTTTCCTCGCACATTGCTTGTTGTCGATGACAATGCCTTTGACAGAGACGACGGATCCAGCTTTGAGTTCGCTGCAAGGCGGATGCGGATCACACCCGCTTTTGCTTCCTCCAACAGTTGCTGCACCGTCAACGAAGGATTCAAATCTTTGCTCGAGTAAAGGATATCGCCGGTCAGCGTATATCTTCTAGCTTCTTTGATATGCCCCCTTTGTGCAAAATAAACAAAAGCGAAGCTGTCAAAAGGCAGCCATTCCGGTTTATCTCCAATCACTTCTCTCCTGACGATCAGATCAGACTGACCGGGATATATAATATCGTCAAGCAAGATGTCGAGCGGAGCGGACAACTGAATTTTGCCCGTCTTTTGCCCTGCTTGCTCGATTAGCACGAATTGTTGCGGCTCGAGATCCAGCTTCATCGAGATCGAAGGATTAAGCAATTGCAGTTCTTCTCCCGAATTCGAAACACTGTATGAAATCTCTATCGGATCATCGGGAAGCTTCCATATTTGCCTAAAATCGCCCGTGTCATAATATTCGAACGCCCATAACTCCAATGCGTTGTGATGCTTGGCAGATACAAGAATAATTTTCCAATCTCTTGCATCTTGGTCCATGACCATTAAATCCATTTCAGGCAGAGCATCTGTTTTCTCCAACCATCCCTTTTCTATTACAACCTTTTTTTCATCAATAATTAGTGTCAAATCATCGCTGTAGTCAAGCACTGCTTCTGCTTGCATGCCGTTTTGAAGGCTTAACTTTTTCGAGTACTTCAAATGCGATGGATTCGATGATTGAGCAGGCACACTGACCTCATTCAAATCCAGATCTGCCCAATCATGATCATGATGTGTTGAATCACATGCCCATACAAAAAACACTGCCAGCACAACTAACACAACATTCCGCACTCAACTCTCCCCCGTTCAAATTCGCATCCTTCCACCCAGTTCACTTTATTCTCGGCTGCTCTATAGACAAAATGAAATATTTTCAGAAAAAATTGGCTGCTGCGAGGCATAATGTGCTATAATAAGTGTAACAATAATAAAGAGTACAGATGCGCCAACATCTGCACTCTCCATACAATAGCCGCTTTAAGAGCGGTTGGCTGTAAAGTCATGCAGTATGAATAGACCGCATTCCTTAGTCAGAGGGCGGTCTATTTCTTTTTATCGGACATCATCATAGCGATTAACGTACCGAACATTAGCATTAACACTAATGCTTGATACGTGTCCATGGCATCACCTCCCTTCTGGGAGACTAGCCGACCGCCCTTGCAGCCAAACTATTGTACTGAGGAAGATTATACCATAATAATGCAGTAACCGCTATCAACCTAAAATACCAGCTCTATCAACCTATGTTCGGATATGCTTGATTAACGTGATGCCTCGATCAAGCATTTTCCTCCATGCGTTTCTATGATCCGGCAAGATGGAAACTTCGCTTCTTTGTGCGATTTCCTCCACAACTTCGTCGATGCTTTTATCATCCGTTATGATCTTCTCTTCTGTAATCTCATGATCAAAAGCATGTATGCAGCGGTCCACTTGAGCTTTCGCCCACGTTTCTCCGCGGGCCAGCCGCTTATTCAAGCGTTTTAATATCGTTTCTTTATTTGCATATAAAATAAAGTGCTTTACTAGAATGCCTTCATCCTTTAATCTTTGAATGATTTCGTCGTAATATTGGCGATTGACGATCGTCATTGGCACGATGATCGTTCCGTCATATTCGCTTGCAATCATCTTTAACATTTCGTAATTGAATAACCGCCACTGTTCATAATCTTGAAAGTCAGGCTTATGGGTTGTAATTGGCGTGTTTTTCCGAATAAAGAAACCGATGTTTTCCGGATCATAGACAAAAGAATGCGGCAGCCGCCGATGCAGTTCAAACGCACTCGTCGTTTTGCCTGCTCCAAACGCGCCGTTCAGCCAAATGATCATCGACACCTCTCCCCCTCTCTTATATGATTAGACGAAACTTTTTAGAAAAAGTTGTCATATATTCAGTCAATGATTATTTCAAAAAAGAGAATAGAGTGCAGATGCTAAACACCTGCACTCCCTGATCACTGAACTCAGCTCATCATTGCATGCCTGCTCGATGATATTGTGAATCATTAATTACGATTTCCGCAAGCGAGAGCTGCTCATCAATCCACTGTTCATATTCCTGATTTAATTGTATTAAATTGTTATTGTTAGAAAGGATTCCTTCTTGCACCAGCTTCTTTTGCAGTTCCAAAACGATGTTGCTGAATGCATATTCAAAATAATTATGCTCATGAAATGAAACGGGGCCAAAAATCACCTGCTGATGTTGGATTGAGTGCTGGCGCTTTTGATTTTCTGTCATCGAAAAATAAAAAACGATCGATCCTGTCGATTGCATTTGAAACAGGTTTCAAAAGCCACAGTCATTTTTACCGCGTATTTAAGCGTCTGACAGGCTTTACGCCGCACCAATATAGAAAGCTTTATGCTCAATCCAACTCATCAACGTCAATGTGATAAACGGCTTGCAATGTTTGTTTGGCAAATCGTTTTCCAAATATTCGTTGACTTTCTGCATCAATATGCGTTCCATCGCCGATATCATCAAAACCATCGGAACTAATGACATATACATAAGGAACCAGATTTGGCAGCTGCGCCAATCTTTCATTAAATTGAATCGTTAACGCCATCTTCTCTGAATCTCCCTCTTTCGGCACTTTGGGAGCTTCTCCTACAAAAAAGGGTAAATCTTCCATGCCTAAATCGCTGCGAAAATCTTCGATCAACTGTGATAACTGCACAACATAATTGGAATTTTTCCGGTCGCTCTCTCCTTGCTGCCATACAATGCCTTTCAATGTGCCGAATTTCATCGCTTCTTGAACTCGCCTTAAAGCTTCTGAGTATAATTGTGTTCCTTTTTCCCATTCTCGAATGTAAGTGCCGCCTTTAGCATTAGAAATGATGCCGATGCCAATTTGAGGCAGCGTTTTAGTTAAAGTTTGCGCGAATGTAAAAGCCGGATTTAATCCATTGAACTTATTGGGCAATTCGACCGACGAATAGCGATTCAGGCCTTGCATCGACTGAATGTCGCTTTCTTTCGCGATCCCGGGCTGCGCGGGTTCCCATTCACCATTCTCATTAAATAAATAACTTCTTTCTATCACGATCTTATCTTGTGATTCAATTGGCGCTCTCCCCGCCATGTTCGATTGACCCAAGAACAAATAAAGATGGAAGTCTTCTTTATGGAACGGAATTTCCACAGGGCTCGGTTCCAAATCAAGAATATGTTTGGAAATTTCGCTTCCAATTCGTTCGCTTTTGTCTGTTTTGCTTTTCCAATTGTAAACATTCATCTCTCTCAAACGCGGAGCCGGCGTAGTGCCTGTTCCATCTTGCTCTACGTAGAATACGATGGTGACGCGGTCTGCGCGGACTGCATCAAAACTTGCAGCATCTTTTCCTTCATCAAACTGGTCTTCGCTTCTAGCCATGATCGTCTGCCATTTTTCTTCGTCTTCCCCATACGTTTGTTTGATATTGGATGCTGCAGGAACTTTAATGAAATAACCTTTGGGCAGATACAAGCCTTGTGGATGTTTTGCCTCGCCTGACATATCCAGCGAAATCCGATTGAATTCCACTTTCTTGCCGAAATCGATCGTCAGCCACACTTCCCCGTCATTCGTATCAGTTGTCAGCGGCCTCCAAAACGTTTCCTTGTCTCCATCGATGGCATAAATTGCTTTCGCTCCGGAATATTCACTGCTGGAAGTGATGGATGCTCCATGTTCTTTGACGAGTTCAATTGAAATGTCATCGACCGCTGCATCACATCCAAAAAAGACAAGAACACACGCAAGTCCTGCAAACCCAATCCAGTTTAAACGGCACACCAATATGCATCTCCTTCCAGCTGGAATACATTCATTTTGAAACAAAGCATCGATGGAAGCGAAGCAGATTACGCATCTCTGCTTCGCTCATATGTCATGCGTATGTTCACAGGCTGATTACTGCATCAATTCTGCCAATTTATTTTTCGCTCGTTCTTCTGCCGTCCGAAGCACGCTGTTCAAATCTTTTTCACGACCGATCAGATCCCCGATTTCTCTTCGATATTCGGTTTCGATGGCTTGATCATGAATATGCTTGACAGAGATGGGAGCCAATTGATTATGGAAAAAGGCTGCATAATTGCGGTCGCTCACTTCTGTTTTGGAACCTAAGGCTTCTTGAATTGCTTTATCCTTGACAACAGGCATCGTGCCATTTTCAGAGAGCAGCATTTGAAATTCATCGGAGACCAAATATTTAATTACTTCCATGGCCTGTTCTTTATTTTCGCTGATGGAAGCGATGCTCCAATAGGTCGGGTAAGACTGGGTGCCAATATCTGGTTGATCACGAAAAGTTGGCATGGATACGATATCCCATTTAATTTCAGGAAAGATAGCGCCGGAAAGCCAGCCCATCATCGCCAAGTTTTGATCATTGACAAATTGCGGAGTTGAAGGCAATTTATTGTTATTGCTGCTGAGATAAGATTGATATCCCGCATCTCCCGTCATATCCAACAACAGTTGATACATTTTTTTCCAGTGTTCGTTGACATTGATTGTCGGTTCAAGCGTTTCTGGATCCAAATACGGAACAGAATATGGATTCATGCGCATATAGTGGCCAAAAGACAACGAAAGACCGATGTATTGTTTGTCGCCGTCTGTCCGAGTCAATTGCCTGCCCAAATCGATCGCTTCATCCCATGTCATCCCGTCCTTCGGATAATCAACGCCAAAATGGTCAAATATTTCCGGATTATAATATAAAAGCATGATCGTATTTTTAATCGGCAAACCATAGATGCCGCCATCAGCCAGTGCTCGCATCGCATCGATGAGCGTAGTATCAAATCGTTCTATATCAACTCCCGCCTTCTTGATTAACTCCGTCATGTCATAACTCATTCCGCTGTCGATCACCGTATCGGCGAAGAACCCGATGGAATCGTACAAAATATCAATTTGTTGACCGGATGCCAACAAATTCCGAAAAGTGGAACCGCTTTCTTTAGGAATGTACTGAACATTGTATTGAGGCAGTGCTTTCTTTAATGCATCCCCGTATTCGATGGCAAAGTTTTCTTTTGTTCCGCCGCTGTTGGAGTAAACGATAATATCGATCGGCTTCCCTGACTCTTCCGGCTTATTGTCTGCTGCAGGAACATTAGGCTGTTCAGCCGGCGCTTGCGCTAAATCCGTTGAATTCGAGTCTGTTTGGCTTTCATTTCCGCCGCATGCAGCCAACA
>CALKAN010000176.1 GCA_937983035.1 uncultured Paenibacillaceae bacterium
AACTACAATAGCTGCTTTAAAGACAACTTTCAGCAGAAGACGGGCAAGGGGGGTTTTATTTGTTTAGACGGAGACGCCGATTCAAGAGTCGATCACTTGTCAAGTTTAAAAGAAAACACGTCTTCGTCCTTGTTTTTTTGCTGTTTTTGTTTTTTTCCATGCAAAGTTTCATATATGTGGAGTCTAATTTGCGGCCTCATTTAATGACGGTTGCAAAAATTCGCATCAAGCAAACGGCAGCAGAAGCGATAAACGCTGCGCTGACTGACCGGATCGCTGCCGATGCGAATATGAATCAATTGATCGAATGGAGAACAGACAGCAACGACAAAGTGACAGGATTCATGTTAAATTATGCAGAACATATGCGCATTACCCAAGAAGCAGTGAAGATCGTGCAGACAACATTGGAGCAAGCGGCCGAAAGAGTGAAACCGATCCCGCTCGGAGAAGCGTTGAACAGTGCGATTTTGTCTTCGTTTGGACCGACCATTCCGATTCGCTTTGTTCCTGAAGGAGCGGTGAAAGTCGATGTAAACACGCGTCAGTCTAATGCCGGGATCAACATGGTGCTGGTCGAAGTCTACATTCGCATCATGACCGAAGTTGCGATCATCATCCCGTTCCATTCCGATGTCGAAATCGTTGAAGCAGAAATCCCGATCTCTTATTTAATGGTTGTCGGCGATGTGCCGATGTACTATTTTGACGGCAAAGGAAATCCGGTCGGCCATTCCTCGGCAGGACCTCCCCCCATTTCCATTCCCGGTGAAATTCCTTATTCGACGGGACGCTGAGGCGAATTTAGAACATGCGAAGCGCGCCTTATACAGAGGTTATCTCCGTTTGGCGCGCTCTTCTCGTTCCCATTTTCTTAGATAAGGGTATGGATCGAAAGACCAATCGATCGAACCGCTGTCGCGGTACATGCCATAGTGCAGGTGCGGCGGAAATTTTCCTTGCGTGCCTGGTTTGCCGTAACCGGAACTGCCCACCCATCCGATGACGTCACCGGGCTTTACGATGCTCCCTTCCTGCCATTCTTTATTGAATCCTGACAAATGGGCGAAATAATGATAGACGTTGTTCAAATCGCGAATGCCAATGCGCCATCCGCCAAACCGGTTCCACCCCATCACTTCAATTACTCCGTAGCATGTGCTTTTGACCGGCACGCCGTACCCGGCGAAAATATCGGTGCCCTCATGAATTCTTTTTCCGCCGTAGCTGCGTCCGGCGCCCCATGTGCTGCGGTAAGAATAATTGGCGTGAATCGGCAACGGGAAGGCGTGCTCAAACAAATCTAAAGATTGAAAATGGTGAATAATATTGCGGAATTGTTCGATGCGCCGCACGCTGCGATCGCTTTGATAATGGGTCCAAAGCCCTTCTCGAATGTCATCTTCAGACGGGCCGAAGCTGGCCAAGTGAAGAGCCATCGTCATAAGGCGGTCCATGTCATCGTTTCGATCTGCTTTCCCGTCTCCGTTGCCGTCCTTGCCAACTCCGCCGAATACGGCGATTGTATAAGGAGAATCATCTTCTTTGTTTGGATTTAAAGCGCCGGCCCAATCTTCAGCCGTATAATGGATCGCGATCAGTCCTTCATGCTTCGGCCTAGTATTTGGATTGGCCTGGTTCAATGTGCGCTCATATTGGTCCACTGCGGCTAAGTATGTCCAATCAACGCCGGTCAGCGTGCTGGCGGAGCGCAGCAGCCAATATCTTTGCGTATAAGGGTTTTCGGCCGGGGCGGTTGGTTGTGCCAGAGCGGCTTTGCCGGTTTGCATCATCAGCAAGGCACATGCAAAGAACAGGACGAGTTTTTTCGCATCGTTGAACACGCGCGCCACCTCCTTTTTGCATATCGCTTTTCGTGTTTAGGATGTTCAGGAAATTCGGAAATTATGCTGATTTGCTTGGTCGGTGAAGGGACGAAGGGGTAAACAGGTTTGCCTTTGTTTTCCGATCTTATATGCTACAATGTGAGAAGCATCTGTCATATGGAAGGGGGCTGCACGGTGTTTAACCATAAGGAAGAGCATGTGGATCATCAGATGATCATGATGCAATGCAATTTGGATGACATGAATCCTGAATATGCGCCTTACGTTGCCGACCGGCTGCTGGAAGCGGGAGCAAATGATGTTTATTGGGTGCCGATCATCATGAAGAAAGGCCGGCCCGGCATGATGTTGAACGTTTTAGTAGAAGAGCGTTTAAGAAGTGAAATGGAGCGCATTATATTTAAAGAAACGACAACTTTAGGGGTGCGATATTGGCCGCTTTCATGCCACAGATTGGCAAGGAAGGTTGTAAAGGTGGAAACAGAATGGGGCGCTGTAGATGTGAAAACAGGCTATTATCAAGGGGAGCTTGTGCAATATGCTCCCGAATTCGGGCAGTGTCAGACCATCGCCAAAGATCATGGCATTCCGCTGAAGCAAGTATATGACGCCGTGAGAAGAAGCTATGAAAAGCTTATGGACCAAGCGGCGGAGGACGAGCACTGACCCGCATGGAACATATTCATGCTGCGCTCCCGCCATGCCGAAGGGAGCGCAGCATTCATTAAGCACGGAACATTGTCATTACACGCGTTCGTGCTGATGATCGTGTTCATGTGCGTGTTTATGTTCGTGCTCATGATGATCATGGTCATGATGATAGTGTTCATGGTTTTGTTCATGAACATGGTTATGGTCATGGTCATGGTGATGGTGATGGTGATGCCCATGACTGTGCTGATGCTCATGGTCATGAGCATGTTGATGGTGCTCATGGCTGTGATGATGGTGATGATGCGCATGAACATGTTGATATTCGGGATCGTTTTGCGTTCCGAGCACAACGCGGAGCACGTTAGGCTGATGCGGCAAATCCCTTGTGCCGGCTCCGTATCCAATCTGTTCAACGGTCATCGATGGGTATCCGGCAGCAAAGCGTTCCGCTAATCCGGCGATAATTCCAGCGCCTGTCGGCGTCGTCAGCTCTTTGTCGATATCGGTTTCCGCAAGCGGAATTCCTTTCATGATTTCTAAAGTTGCAGGCGCCGGCACAGGATAAAGTCCGTGGTCGCACCAAATGGTGCCCGAACCGAGCGGAACGGGCGAGGACATGATCAGGTCCGGCTCCAGCGAGTGGATCGCTAAAGCGGTTCCGATC
>CALKAN010000177.1 GCA_937983035.1 uncultured Paenibacillaceae bacterium
GGCATTCAGCTTGAAATGACAGGCGGCGAAAGCTTTCTTGATCAAGCATTCTTAAGATTTGGCTTCGATCCGCTGGACGGCTTCCAGCTCGTAGATGCGACCGATCTGTCATCCTATCGCTTTGAGCCGTTGATGCACGTCCTATTTGCCCAAGTGTACGACAAGTTGATCGCTTCCGACGTCAAGCTCACATTGATGGAATGGTACCCCGACGACTATCCGGTCTTTGTCGGCCATGCACTGGGCGTTTCCGGTGAAGAGAAGATCCAGTCTGTGCCGCTCTATGAACTGGACCGCATTAATGGATACGGGAATTTGTCGCTTATTTGGGTGCCTAAGGATGAACGGGAAGAACTAAGCTATCGCAGCTTTCACAAACTGCATGAAATCGTCAGTATATTGCGCAGTCCTGAAGGTTGTCCATGGGATCGAGAGCAGACGCATGCCAGCATTCGCAAGAATCTAATCGAAGAAACCTATGAAGTGCTGGAGACGATCGATGAAGATGATCCGGATCATATGTGTGAAGAGCTCGGCGATCTGCTCCTGCAAATCATGCTCCATTCACAAATGGAGCAAGAAGCCGGCACGTTTACCGTATACGATGTCATTGCAGGATTGAATGAGAAGCTCGTGCGCCGACATCCCCATGTGTTCGGCGAGTCGGATGCCGGAGATCCTGAGGAAGCGTTGGCGAATTGGGAAGCGATCAAGAGAAAGGAGAAGGAGCAACGCGGCGTGGACGTGGAACAGCAATCTGTGCTGGCAGGTATACCGCGCGACCTACCCGGGCTGATGAAAGCTTTAAAGCTGCAGAAGAAGGCGGCGAAAGTTGGCTTTGATTGGGACGATATTCAGGAAGTATGGGCGAAGTTGGAGGAAGAGCTGAAAGAATTAAAGGAAGTGCTGCACGAGCCAGACAAGGACGGCGAACGACTTGAAGAGCTTGGCGATCTGTTGTTCGTCATTGTCAATGTCGCAAGATTTCTTAAGATTGATCCGGAAGAGGCCCTTTCTCTGACTAATCGTAAATTTATACAAAGATTTTCATATATTGAGCAGCAATTGCGTTTAAGCGGGAAAACTTTTGACCAAACTGACTTAACAGAGATGGAGCAATGGTGGCAGGAGGCGAAGCGAGCCGCAAAAACATCACGATAATCAGCAAAAAAATCGAAGAAATTCAAAAAAATATCGTGAAATCTATTTCTCCGGCAGGATTTTCCTCGTGAAGGAAGAATACATAGATTCATGCACGGTGTTTGCGCTAAGTTTTCACGCCTGAATCAGGCGGTGAAATTGATTAAACCATTTATTTTCAGGAGGTTAATGGACAATGAACAAAACGGATCTTGTGAACAACATTGCTGCGAAGAGCGGTATGACCAAGAAAGATGTTGAAACTGTATTGAACGGATTTCTCGGCGAAGTGACGAACGCACTGTCCAGCGGTGAGAAAGTGCAGCTGATCGGTTTCGGCACATTCGAAACTCGCAGCCGCTCCAGCCGTGTCGGACGCAATCCGCAAACAGGTAAGACGATCACGATTCCAGCAACTAAGATTCCTGCATTCAAAGCTGGGAACAAGCTTAAAGAAGCCGTGAAATAATGCGTCTTGACAAGTTTTTGAAAGTATCTCGCTTGATTA
>CALKAN010000178.1 GCA_937983035.1 uncultured Paenibacillaceae bacterium
CCGCGATACCAGCCTACCCAAATTGAAGGAGAATACACATCGACGATGTCTTTGCAAAATTCACAGCGGCGAATCGCAGTCAGACGGGACGGATCTAAGCTGTGAGACAAATCATGCAATTCTTTCATGAATGCGCGAATTTCTTCTTTGTCAAAATAATCAAAATCCGCTTCCCAATCGTTCTCATTTCCGAGACCCCACAAAATGACCGACGGATGATTGCGATGCTGATCAATCATGGCCGTCAGCATATCCTTGCACTGCTTCTTGTAGCGTTCCCCGCCCAAACCGCCGCGGCACCAAGGGATCTCTTCCCACACGAGCAAGCCAAGCTCATCGCACAAGTCGAGAACGATGCGCGACTGCTGGTAATGTCCAAGGCGGATGAAATTCGCTCCCATCTCTTTAATTAATGTCATTTCTTCGACGATCATTTCTTCCGTCATCGCTGCGCCAACGCCCGCAAAATCTTCATGACGATGCGTTCCTTTCAGCAGCAGACGTTTTCCATTCAGTTTGAAAGGCCCGTTTTTGACAAATTCAAACCAGCGGACGCCGAAACGCTCTGTCTGCGCCGTTTCGCCGTATTTCGTTGACAACGTAACCGTGCATGTGTACAGATTGGGATCGTCAACAGACCAAAGCTGCGGATCTTGCAATTCATAATCGACTTCGAAATCGATTCTGCGCGTGCCGTATTGTGTTTGTTCGCTGCGCACAGCCCTGCTTGCATTCGCCTTCGTCTCCAAACGGGCGATTTCTTTGCCATGCGGATCTTTGATCACAATGTGCAGATTTGCTTCTTCGGCATGCCCTTCCGGATTGTACAATCTTCCGCTTATTTTCAGCGAAGCGGATGCTTCCGAGACATTGGAAACGTCTACATGAACGCGTTCAAGTGAAATCGCCGGCACGTAAACAAGGTTTACATATCGATAAATTCCCCCGTACAAATTGAAATCGCTGATGTCAGACGGAATCATTTCTAAATCGCGCGTATTGTCTGCCAGAACAGCTGTCGGAACTTTGCCTTGATAACGTTCGATTTGCGCTGCGTCAGCTGCTGCCTCCGTAATATCGATGACAAATTCATCGTAGCCGCCTAAGTGTTCGCCGACTTTTTTCGTATATACGTACACTTCTGACCGCTGGCCAACCCCTTCAAAATGCAGCAGCGTTCTCCCTTGCGGATACGGATTGTTGATTTCCAGCAGCGTGCGGTACCAGCCTTGGCCTTGGTAATACACAACATCAGGATCGACCGCATCCGATGCGTTGAAACAGTGCGGCAGCTCGACTTCATGCCAAGGCACATTATAATGATTGCTCAGTTTATCTTTGCGCCATGCTTCCCATACGCCTCCCAAACTTCCCCGATAATGCTCCCAACCTTTGTTCAACCTTGTCGAAATCATGGTTTCACCTCTGCTTATTCGATGATTTGCCCGTGAACAGGGCATTCTATTTTCATAACATTATCATATCAGCTTAGTCGAGCCTAATGTGTTGCCGATTTAAGCAAATATATTGTTGTATTATGAAAAGGACGGCAGCGCCTCACTGCCTCGCTTCACTTTGCCGAGCAATCTTGATAAAATACGCTTAAACCATCAGCTTCGAAAGGCGTGCTGACATGAAGATCATTAACTACATGCGATTAAATCAACATCCGTTTTTCTTTCGTTTTCAACAAAATCGAACAGAAGATTTTCAACCTGTTTATCACGCTCATCAAGGCATGGAACTGCTGTATATACATGAAGGGGCGGGACAAGCCGTCATCGACCGGCAAGTGATTTCGATCCGCCCGAAACGATTGCTGTTTTTCAAGCCGTACCAGCTGCACCGGGTTCAAATCCAAGCAAGCAGCGATCAGCCTTATATCCGGTCTATTTTTTTGTTCGAACCGCTCGCTCTGGAAAAATTTCTTTCCCCTTTCCCCGTTTATGCCGAACTTCTCAAAAGTCTCGTTCACGATCATCATGTTTCGCAAGTGATCGACGAACTCGATCATGACGAACTTCAAGCCGTGATGCGCTTTTATGAAAAAAGAAAAGAAAGAGCGCAAAAAGCGGAATTGCTGGAACTTCAAGCACACTTTATGATGTCGCTTCTTTCGATGATCGGTTCCGTTTGGCGAAGCAAACAAGAAACGCGGAAACCGAGCACAAAGCTGCCTTCCGTCGCTGAACAAATCATGGCTTGGATCGATGAACATTACATGGAGCCGTTTGAATTAGAAAAGCTGGCAGCCGCTGTTCATCTTTCTCCCGTACACATCTCCGCCCTTTTTCGCAAGCATATGGGATACAGCATTACGGAGCACTTAACGGCAAGGCGCATCAGAGAAGCATGCTATCTGCTTAAAAACAGCGACATGACCGTCAAAGAAATCAGCGAAGCAGTCGGCTTGACAAATGCGTCTTATTTCACTCAATTTTTCAAGAAAAACGTCGGCGTCACCCCGTATCAGTACAAAAAAATGTGAAGCAATCCCGCATTACGAACCTGCGAGACTGCTTTTATCCGTTCATTTCATCCTTCGTTCATTTCACTAATGCAAATTTACGCATCTGCCGTCTCGTTGACGCCTTCCGATGTTTGCGCCGCACGGGCGTGCGATTTTTGTCCTGCTTTCGGACTGGCTAAAAAATAAAAGGACGCGATTGCGATGATGACAGCCGAAAACATGATGCCTCCCATCGGAACGGCGCTGACTCCGGCAATGCCGACGAGCGGAGCTGCCGCAGCCCCGAGCACGAACGGAAGCAAACCGAGGACGGCGCTGGCGCTGCCCGCTCGCTCCGCTTGGGTTTCCATCGCCAAAGCAAACGAAGGCGTCCCGATCAAACCGATCGAGGACACGTAAAAAAACATCGGAATCACGATGCTGTACAGCGGCCCTTCCGCCAAAGTCATGATCAGCAGAAGCAG
>CALKAN010000179.1 GCA_937983035.1 uncultured Paenibacillaceae bacterium
CGATCCTAAAACTCATGAGACGTTGATCGCGCGCATCGTTGCTTTTGAAACGCTTCAAGAACGCGCAGATGATCAAATGTGGCAAGAGGAGAGCGAAAGAGCCAAGCGGGATTTGGATGAACTGAAAAATTACATCTCTCAGCAATCCGGTCAAGAGATAACGTTAGATCAGATGCTTGATGAAGCGGGAATTACGGAAGAACAATTAATGGACTATTTGGTGCAGTCGAACATCGTACATGCTGTGATGGCAGAAGACATCGATGAAGAAAGCGTAAAGTCAGAATACGATCGGTTGGCAGCTGAAAATTATTTTGACTTGGCTTCCGTCAGGCATATTTTGATTCGTTTCACGAACGATGCCGGGGAAGAAATTCGGACGAAGGAAGAAGCGCGGGAGAAGGCAGAAGAAATCATTCAAATGATTAAAGATGGACGTCCGATGGAAGAGCTTGCCGAGGAATTTTCCGAAGATCCCGGTTCCAAAAACAATGGCGGATTGTATGAAAACGCCAATGTCAATATGTGGGTGCCTGAATTCCGGGAAGCAGCCATCACGCTGCCGCTTAAAGAAGTCAGCGAGCCCGTGGAAACTGCTTACGGCTTCCATGTCATCCGTGTCGAGGAAAGAGAGACATTGAGTTACGAAGAAGTAAGCAGCGACATTAGGAAAAATTTGGTGCAGCAAGAGATCGCTGATTATGTGGGACAAACCGTTCCTGATCTCATCCGTGCCATTCATTTGCCTTCTCCGCAATCTTGAGTTGATAAACCGTTCTTAGCAGTGCATAAGAAATTGGGAATAGTTGAATACTATGGTCAGAATCCAAAAATATTTATTCCAGAGTTTTGATTTCCAACGCTTCATTGCAGCATAAAGAATATCCTGATTAGAAAGCGAGGCAACAAGACTTATGAAAGCAACTGGAATCGTTCGAAGAATTGATGACCTAGGCAGAGTAGTTATTCCCAAAGAAATTCGGCGCACGTTAAGAATCCGGGAAGGCGATCCGTTAGAAATCTTTGTCGATCGCGATGGAGAAGTGATTTTGAAGAAATATTCCCCCATCGGAGAATTGGGCGATTTTGCAAAAGAATACGCAGATTCTTTGTTTGAAAGCACAAACCATATCACGATGATTTCAGACCGAGATTCCATTATTGCGGTAGCCGGCGGTTCGAAGAAGGATTATTTGGACAAGTCCATCGGTCCCATTGTGGAAACAAGCATGTATCAACGCTAAACGTTACAACTGTTTCAACCCGGTACTCATGAAGTCATTAAAGGGATGGAAGAAGAATACAGCTCAGTTGTCATTGCTCCGATTATAGCCGGGGGAGATCCGATCGGCACGGTGATTTTGCTCAATAAAGAAGGGCAAGTGCAGATGAGTCAGATGGAAGTGAAAATGGCCGAAACCGCTGCTGGTTTCCTTGGAAAGCAGATGGAACATTGATGGCATGTGGGAAGTAATGCAAGCTTCCGCATGAAGTTGGACGGGCGGTTCTTCTTCAGCGGAAGCTTTCATCTTTTCATGTGCTTTCCTCGCTCCCGGCGGCGGAATCGGTTTGCGCAGATGACGAAAGTTGGGATGAGCGTGGCCGAATCTAAATTGATCAAAGGAGCTGCCGTGTTAGCCGCCGCGGCGGTCGTGTCCAAACTGTTGGGCACCTTGCAAAAAATTCCGCTGCAAAACATAGCCGGGGATGAAGCATTTGGGATCTATAATGCCGTTTATCCTTTTTATACGTTCATTTTGCTTCTTGCAACGGCAGGAATACCTGTAGCAGTCTCTAAATTCGTATCGGAAAGCATGGAAAAACGCGATGTTCATCTTGCGAGACGATTGACGATCATGGCATGCGGATTGCTGACGCTGACAGGTTTGGCGTTTTGTTTGCTATTATTTTTCGGAGCGGAAATTTTGGCTTCTTGGATCGGCAGCACTGAAGTTGCGCTTTCGATCCAGAGCGTTTCTTTCGCGCTTATTTTTGTGCCGGTAATGGCCGTATTGCGCGGATATTTCCAAGGAAAACAGGAGATGGCGCCGACGGCTGTCTCCCAAGTATTAGAACAGACGGTGCGCGTCGCGACGATGATTGCGCTGCTTTTCGTGCTTACGTCGAAAGGGGCCGGCAGCGGCATCGTTGCGGCTGGCGCTGTTTTTGGCTCAGTTGCCGGAGCTGCAGCAGGTTTCGCATGGATGCTGCGGCTTTGGATGAAAGAATTAAGAAATCAGCCTGTTTCGCTTGCCGCAAGCAGGAAGTCCGAAGACGATGCGCGCCAGTTTAAAGCGCTGCTGCTGTATGCGATGCCGGTATGTTTTGGTTCATTAATGATGCCGCTGCTTACTGCCGTTGATTCGTTTACTTTGCCGCGTCTCTTAGCCGCGCGCTTGGAGCGTCCTGAGGAGGCGCTTGCCCAATTCGGGATCTATACAAGAGGCTTGCCGCTTGTTCAACTCGTTTCGATGATATTCAGCTCAGTTGCGGTAGCGCTTGTCCCGGCCGTTTCAGAAGCGAAGCTGAGAGGGAAGATTTTAGACATTGAGCGGCGCACGGAATTGTCTCTTCGGTTGACTTGGTGGATTGCATCGGCTGCCATGGTCGGGTTGATCATTACAGTCAAACCGATCAATGTTATGTTTTATACGAATGATGACGGTTCGGCAGCGATGGCGATCTTAAGCTTGACGATTGTATTCAGCGCAGTGCAAATTGTCTCGACCAGCATTTTGCAAGGATTAGGGCATGCCAAGCTTCCGGCGTTATATTTGGCTGCGGCTGCCGCAGTGAAGGTCATTTTCAATTTGCTGCTTGTGCCGAGATGGGGGATTGAAGGCGCCGCGCTTTCCGCGGTGATTACGTTTTTTGTTGCGGCAGCTTTAAATATGCAGGCTGTTTTTAAATACGTGCAGGTGAGGTTGAACTGGAACAATTATGTCCTTAAACCTGCTGCTGCGCTAGGGTTGATGGCGTGCAGCTTGTGGCTGATTTTAACGATTGCGCCGGCAGTCATGTCTTCTTTTGCCCTGCATGCAAGGTTAGAGCAGACGATGATTGCGCTGACGGCTGTAGCAGCAGGCGCAATTGTATACATCATCAGCGGTTTGCATTTAGGCCTTATTTCTGCTCAGGAATGGAAAATGGTGCCAAAGCTGCACAACAAATTGCAACGGCTGATGCCGTGGTTGAAATAATGAAACAGGAGGTTGCCGCAATGAAAAAACAGGCGCGAATTCATGTGGTCGGTTTAGGTTCCGGCGGCATGGAGCAGCTGACTTTAGGAATCGTGCAAACGTTGGAGAGGGCGAAACATCTTTATTTGCGCACGGAAGCTCATCCTGCAACGGAATGGTTAAGCTCGAGGCAAATTCACTTCCATACATTTGATGAAATTTACCGCAAACATCATTCGTTTGACGAGGTGTATGACGACATTGTCCGCCGTTTGCTCGAACTTGCGCAGGCAAACGAGGATGAGATCGTCTATGCCGTTCCCGGGCATCCGATGATCGCAGAAAAAACTGTTCAAATGCTTCTTGATCAGTGTCCTGCGAACGGGATCGAATTGAAGATAGACGGCGGGATGAGTTTTTTGGATCAAGCTTTTTTAAGTCTTGGGCTCGATCCGATCTCCGGTTTTCAGCTGCTGGACGGGACGGCGTTGGAACCGAAGATGATCCAGCCGCACTTGCATACGATCATCGCTCAGATTTACGACCGTGAATCAGCGTCCGACGTGAAGTTGACATTAATGGAGCGCTATCCTGATGATCATCCTGTGATCGCATGTGATCATTTGGGCATCGAAGGAATGGAAGTGATGCAAGAGATTCCGTTGTATGAATTGGATCGATTGGAATCATACGGAAATTTATTTATGGTTTACATTCCGAAAACTGATGCTGCGAGCGTAGTGAACCGCCGCTTTGAACGCCTGCATGAAATCGTGGGCATTTTGCGCAGTCCAAACGGATGTCCGTGGGATCGGGAGCAGACGCATGAAAGCATTCGCAAAAATTTAATTGAAGAAACGTACGAAGTATTGGAGACGATCGATGATGATGATCCGGATGCGATGAGAGAGGAACTTGGCGACTTGCTTTTGCAGGTGATGCTGCATGCGCAAATGGAGGAAGAAGAAGGGGTCTTTAACGTATATGATGTGATCGAAACGTTGAATGAGAAGTTAATTCGCAGACACCCGCATGTCTTTGCGGAAAAAGAAGCGGGAAATGCGGAGCAAGCTTTGCAAAATTGGGAACAGATAAAGGCAGAAGAAAAAAGAAACAGCAAAGATAAACAGGACGACGCGTCTTTGTTGGACGGGGTTCCCAGAGATTTGCCAGGGCTGCTCAAGGCGCTCGAGTATCAGAAGAAAG
The DNA here is from genome assembly GCA_937983035.1 of uncultured Paenibacillaceae bacterium. GTDB lineage: Bacteria > Bacillota > Bacilli > Paenibacillales > CALAME01 > CALKAN01. The sequence continues at coordinate 4,386 of CALKAN010000179.1, forward strand.
CGGCGAAAGTCGGTTTTGACTGGGAAAAGCCGGAGGAAGTATTGGCAAAGATCGAGGAAGAGCTGCAGGAATTAAAAGAAGCGGCTGCGTTATCGGCAGATCGCAAGGAAGCGTCAAAGCAGAGACAAGAAGAAGAACTTGGCGATTTGCTCTTTTCCGTCGTTAATTTAGCCAGATTTTTGAACATCGATCCAGAACTGGCGATTGTGCGAACGAATAAAAAATTTTACAAGCGTTTTTCATATATTGAGAAGCAATTGCGTTTAAGAGGGGAAAAAATAGAACATACTGATTTAATAGAGATGGAACGATTATGGCAAGCGGCCAAACAACTGCCACCGTCGTCCGGCGCAAGTAGTTCTGAAGACCTAAAATGATCAGGAGTGAAAAAAACTTCCCCGCTGCGGCAGGATTTTGACAACCTGACTCGAATTATATCACTGTACATGCGGCAGGGTCTCTATTATTCTAATGCGAGAACATGAAAGATTTTCATACTTATTTATGATTTAGGAGGTAATATTTTATGAATAAAGCAGAATTAATCAACAATATTGCTCAGAAGAGCGGCATGTCCAAGAAAGACGTAGAAGCAATTTTGAACACTTTCGTCGGCGAAGTAACAGAAGCGCTGGCTAAAGGAGAAAAGGTTCAACTTCTTGGCTTCGGCACTTTTGAAACCCGCAAACGCGCCAGCCGTACCGGACGCAATCCGCAAACAGGTCAAGAAATGATTATTCCAGAGACAACCGTTCCGGCATTTAAAGCAGGAAATAAATTAAAAGAAGCTGTAAAATAATTGCGTCTTGATAAATATTTAAAGGTCTCCAGACTGATTAAGCGCAGGACGGTTGCGAAAGAAATCATCGATCAAGGCAGAGTCAGCGTGAATGAGAGACCTGCTAAAGCCGGTACTTCAATTAAGCCTGGCGATGAAATACGCATTATGTTTGGCCAGCGTACATTAACGGTTCGCGTTGAACAAGTTGCAGAGACAACTCGCAAGGAAGACGCAAATGAAATGTATACTCTGCTTAAAGAGGAAAGAAATGAGACCGATCCGTTCTTTCTCGAAAGAGACTGACCCGAGAGTCGGTCTCTTTCTTTTATTTTACGGTGAAACATATCCAACATTTTTTCTTTGCCGGCCTTGTTCTATATGCAGCCATGCCCTCATATTTATTAACTAGAAGGAGGGTACATGCTATGGAACAAAGGAAACCGAAACGGCAAGAGATTAAAATGTTGAATCGAAAATTGTTGGAAATATCAGGCGTGATGCAGGTTGAAAGCTTTGACAGCGAGGAATTCCTGTTGGAAACAGAATGCGGTTTCTTACAAATCAACGGGGAAAATTTACATATTAAAAACCTTAGTTTGGAACAAGGATTAGTTGCGATCGAAGGAACGATTCGTTCCACTGTATATTTGGATGCCGCCCATAACAAATCTAAAGGATTTCTGGGCAAGTTATTCAAGTGACGCTCCAAATTCAGTTCCTTACGTTGGCGATGATGTTGGGCAGCGGCATCCTGCTTGGCACCGTATACGATGCATGTCGCGTCGCAGCTGCTGATTTTCGTTTGCCGAGATGGACATTTCCGCTCATTGATGCAACTTATTGGGCAGCTGCGACAGTGTTTGTTTTCCAATTATTGCGATACAGCAACGGGGCAGAAGTAAGGCTTTTTGTTTTTTTGGGACTTGCTGCGGGAGCGATTGCTTATTATGCGCTGCTGAGCAAGCTTGTCATGAAAGTGATTCATCAGTGCATTGCGTTTTTGAAACGGCTCTTCCGATTTGCAGTTTGGCTGGTCCATCTGCTGATCGTCAAGCCTCTGATGCTTTTGTACCGCGTGCTATTGACCATTTTTGGAATGTTGGCCGCCTTGACTGTTTTATTGGCAAAAGTTATGCTACAATTATTATATCCTTTCCGGCGATTATGGGGATGGATGATCAAACGAAAACCGTTTCATAAACTCTATTCCTTATTTCATCGCTTTTGGAAGTGGATAAAATACAAGTATAACCGCGGCAATAAGGAGGAATAATTTACATGCAGAGCCAAAGCGCTACTCATGCTAGTCCTGAGCAACGTAAAGGTATGATGCGGCGCCTGCGCCTATTGATGCTTTTTCTCATATTTTTTTTAGTATGGGCAGGTGTTACCATCATGGACCAGCTGCATGTAATTGAACAGCAATCCTCCCGGTTGCATGAACTTGAGCAGGAGCGAGCCGAGGCGATGCAGCATAACGAAGCATACAAACAAGAATTAAACAGACTGAATGACCCGGAATATATCGAGCAGCGGCTTCGCAAAGATCTGCACATGACTAAGGAAGGTGAGATCCTCTTCATTCCAGTGGAATAAACTAAGAAGGGTATTGTTTTTCTCCTTCGCCTTATGTATAATCGCTGTATTTGATGTTAGTTTTTTGGTTTACAAAAACTTCAATCTGAAGTTTTTGACAGTAATTTATAAAGGAAGGACTCATGCAATCTGACCTTAGTCCAGATCCCAGAGCTTTCCTTATATTTTAAGGAGGAACTTACAAGTTTATGTCCATTGAAGTTGGCACCAAGCTGGAAGGTAAAGTAACAGGCATTACAAATTTTGGGGCGTTTGTTGAACTGCCAAGCGGCAAGACCGGCCTGGTTCACATTTCGGAAATTGCCGATGATTATGTGAAAGACGTAAAAGATCATTTGAAAATTGATGATGTAGTCACAGTCAAAGTCATTAACATTGATGGTGACGGCAAAATTGGACTTTCTATTCGCAAGGCAGTTGACAAACCCGAAGCATCTGCTCAAAACAGCATGCCGCCGCGCCGAAATCAAGGAAACCGCAGCTTTCAAGGCGGAAGAGGGAGCCGAGCTGGACGCAATATGAGCTCTTTCGAAGACAAGCTTGGTCAGTTTTTGAAAGACAGCGAGGAAAGAATCGCTTCCTTGAGGAAAAATACGGAGTCGAAGCGAGGTGGCAGGGGAGCAAGACGCGCTTAACGCCTGTAAATTAAAGAGTTGTTCAACTCTATTTTTCATAGATCATGCATGCAAACTATAAGGCTTTCAGCCTTATAGTTTTTTTTGTCGCTTCGTTTCACGAAGAAACTGAAATCGACACCTTTTTACTTGTCCCGTGACCGGATTGGATGAAACCAGCCGTGCTTGTTTGACAAAACGCCATGATGAAATTTGTGCAATCGAAGCGTGAAGGCGCAAGCTGATTGGTTGATGGCGTGCTTTGGCTTATTCAATCTTTTTGTCGGAAATTTCTTTTGGACAACCACCGAATTGTGACAAACTTTATATTTGACACAGCCTATACTAGAATCACTCACTAAATTTGAGGTGGTGTGTTCGATGTTTCAATGGAATTCGATGACAAGTATGAAAAGTGCGTGGACGAGCATGAAATCGAAGCATTTGGCCTCCATGCGAACATTTTGGATGCGGAATCGGATGATTCAGATGGCGGTCGCTAAGAAATGGAATGTCGTGTTGATCTTGATGGCTTTGCTGTTGGGCCGTGCGGTCATCTTGGATCAGTTCACGCCATTTGCTTTGGCTTTCTTCGCAGCGATCTATTATCTTCGCAAAGAAATTATCGTCGTCGCCGGAGCGGCCCTGCTATGCGGCAGTTTGCTGAATACGGCGGGGCATACCGGCATCTTGTTGGCCGAGATGGCTTTATTTCTCATTATACAAAAAGGTTTGGAAAAATATGAACGCGCGGAAATATCTTTTGCGCCGCTCGTCGTATTTGTATCCGCTTTACTAATTAATTTGGCGCTGTCATTCACTGCTGGAGCGATGACTTGGTTCGCGCTCGTTTTAGTTTTGATCGAAGCTGTTCTTGCACTGATCTTAACGCTCATTTTTTTGCAGTCGATTCCAGTGTTGACGTTAAACCGCAAAAATTATCATTTGAAAAATGAAGAAATTATTTGTTTGATCATATTGCTCGCTTCAGTCATGACCGGGATGGTCGGCTGGATGGTCTACATGATGGCGCCGGAGCATGTGTTGTCACGATATTTGATTTTGTTGTTCGCCTTCGTAGGAGGCGCTCCGCTCGGCGCGTCGGTCGGGGTCGTGACAGGCTTGATTCTCAGCTTGGCAAATGTACAGGCGATTTATCAAATTAGTCTGCTCGCTTTTGCAGGCATGTTGGCAGGCATGTTGAAAGAGGGCGGCAGAGCGGCTGTTGCTTTCGGGATGCTGATCGGTTCCTCGATTTTGACGTTGTACGCCGGCGCGAGTTCTGTCATTTTGCAATCGACTTGGGAATCGGTCATTGCCATCGCACTCTTCATGCTGACACCGGCATCTTTTCTGCGCACATTGGCGAAATACGTGCCTGGAACAAGAGAGCACCTCAACTCGCAAGTCGATTATGCAAGGCGGGTTCGGGATGTGGTAGCGGGCAGAGTAGAGCAATTTTCTGAAGTGTTTAAACAGTTGTCGTCCAGTTTCAAGCAAATTGCATTTCCGATGATCGAAGGGCGCGCGGAAGAGCAAGCAGACAGCATATTCGAAATGACAGCCAAGCGCACATGTGCTTCATGCTGGCGAAGGAACCAATGCTGGGACAGCAAATTGGATGATACGTATCATATGATGATTGATATGCTGGATGCGATTGAATCCGGTGCAGACTCAATCGTGGTTCGGAAAGACTGGCATCGGCATTGCGTGAAAGCGGACAAGCTGCTGGACGTCATGAAACAGGAATTCCATTTGAAGCAGCACGATCTGTATTGGAAAAAGCAAATCTTGGACAGCAGGCAGCTGGTGGCGGACCAATTAAGCGGCGTCTCGCAAGTGATGATCGATTTGGCTTCTGAAATCAAGCGGGAAAGCCAAGAAATGTTTTTGCAAGAAGAACAAATCCGGAGCGCGCTTGAAGAATTGGGCTTGTCCATTCATCATATCGACATTGTCTGTTTAGACGAGGGAAATGTAGAAATTGAAATTATCCACACGTACAATAAAGGGTATGATGAGAGCCGGAAAATTATCGCGCCTCTGCTGTCAGATATATTAGGCGAGAACATTGCCGTGAAATCGGAGCAGAACAATAAAGACGGATATGTAACCGTTCTATTCGGTTCTGCGAAAGAATATGAAGTTGAAACCGGGGTGGCCGGAACGGCCAAAGGAGGGGAATTGCTGTCAGGGGACAGCTTCAGCGCGGTAGAGTTAGGAAACGGCAAATTCGCGCTGGCGATCAGCGACGGCATGGGCAACGGCGAACGGGCGCACAGTGAAAGCAAAGCCGCGCTGGAGATATTGCAGCAGCTGCTTCGATCCGGCATGGATGAGAAACTGGCTGTTAAATCTGTCAACTCAGTCTTGCTGCTGCGCTCCCCGGATGAGATGTTTGCGACGATTGATATGGCGCTCATTGATTTATATAATGCGAATACGACGTTCATGAAAATCGGATCTACGCCAAGCTTTATTAAGCGAGGAAAAGAAGTGATTCAGATCGCGGCCAATAATTTGCCGGTCGGCATCTTGCATGAAATCGAGGTAGATTTGGTCAGCGTGCAGCTGAAGCCGGGAGACACATTAATTATGATGACGGACGGAATTTATGATGCTCCGGGGCCGGCCGTCAACAAAGATTTGTGGCTTAAACGCATCATTCAAGAACTGGAGACGGAAGATGCTCAAGAAATCGCCGATTGCCTCTTGGAAACAGTTGTCCGTTACCAAGGCGGTGAAATCCATGATGACATGACCGTCGTCGTTGCGAAGCTGCAGCGGCACCATCCGGAATGGGCAACGTTCCGTTGGCCGGGACTGGCGCATTTCGAAAGGCCGAAGACAGTAAGTTAGTTAATCATCGCTGCTTTGCCAGCCGCTGAAAAGCGGCTTTTTCTTATGTTCTCTTGCTGCATTCTATGAAATGATCAAGGTTTATATCGCCTGTTATCTGGAAAAGCTGGATGATAGAGGAGGCGATAGAAATGATGAAGCAACTTGTGCTGATTACGGACGGATGCTCAAATGTAGGGATATATCCGGCTGCTGCTGCGGCTCATGCCCGCTCGGAGCAGATTACCGTTCATGTAGTTGGCGTAGTGGATGAGGGCGAGATCGGCAGCAGAGGCGAAAGAGAAATCATCGATATTGCTGAAGCAGGCGGCGGAATGTACCGGATCATTCCCTCTCGGCAGCTGTCGGGAACGATCCAGATGATGACGAGAAAGACGATTGTGCAGACGGTGCAGCAAGCGGTTC
>CALKAN010000180.1 GCA_937983035.1 uncultured Paenibacillaceae bacterium
CCGGATACATGCGATGGCTGCTTTCGCGCGTATAAGGCGCCCAGTAACCTTCAGCCAAGATGCGCCCTTTGCGGAGAAGCAGAAATCCATGCATATTCAGGCCTTCTGATTCCACTCGTTCTATAAAACGCAAAATATCTCCCGAAGAAATGCCGTGACTTTCTGGCGATGCAGCTGCAAACAGCTCAGTTTGATGCAAATCAACCATCCTCCTTTGTGTCAAAAAATGCCTCTTATTGTACAGAATAATGATTTCCGCCGCAAAGATCAATCGTTTTCATCCATGAAAGGAGGATTGATTACGCAAGGGTGACATTTTTATTTCAGCATATCCCAAAATCGAGCTGCCGCTTTTGAGATCGGCGCATTCAATCATGGGGAGCTGTCGGGCTGGGCACAGTTGCTGCCGCCGTCATGATCGGCAAAATGATCGGATGGCTGAATAAACTTTCTGTCTGGCTGCAAAGCCGCAACCGGGCTAAACATGCAAAAAGCAGCATCGCCATTCGCGAACACGGCACTTCCTTGTCATCTTAGGGGAACCTGCCTTATTCCGCTTTGTTCCCCATAGAAATCGATATTCTGTTCCACGCATTGATCTGATTTATGACCATAATCAAATCGACATACTCCTGCTCATTGAAATGTTGCCTTGCTCGCTGATACAGCTCGTCATCCACTCCTTTCTCGGCAATGAGCGTCACATGTTCTGCCAATTCGAGGGCAGTTTTTTCTTTTTCGCTGTAAATATTTGCATCCCGCCAATTTTTTAATTGTTCAATTTGCTCATCGGCTGCGTTTAACTTTTTAGCCGCTTTAGTGTGCATGTTCAAGCAATAAGCACAGCCGTTTATTTGCGATACGCGTATTTTGATCAGTTCTTTCAATAAGCTGTCGAAGTTCGTTTTCCTCACGTAATTCTCCATCTCCATTACGATCTCCATCGCTTTCGGCGCTGCTTTGAAATAATTGATCCGATTGTTCATGTTCATCAAACTTGCGCCTTTGACGATGCCTTTGCTGATCCATTTGCTCATCGGCCGTCCTCCTCATTTTTGATCTGCGCGGATTGCATGTTTAAAAATGGCTGTTTCCGCTAAATGGCGGCATTGTTCCGCCTGATCTTCCTTTCTTTTTAAAACTGTTCTCATTTTCGCAACTCTTTCTTCATTTGCATCAAATAAACTTTGCATCAAATAAACACGATTTTCACCGCATCTAAAATCATAAACTTATGCCTGTGATAACCAAATTATAACAAACCATCCAAAATAAGCCGTGACAATTTTATGAAAAAATGGCATTTGATCTGCGACTTTCGCCAACACAGATCAAATGCCGTTTTTTATCTTAATTTTATCTGTCATCAAACCATGTTCTTTCTTCGTTCATTAATGTCAACAGCCAACTGAAGCGTACGCTTTTTATTTAAAGGATACAAAAAGACGAGGATCAAAAAGATGACGATGTAATTCGCAGCCGGCACGAACGTAGCCAAAAAGTAAATTCCTTCAAGCGTTGATGGAGCTTGCACCGCCAACTCCGATTTATAGCCTGCGGCTTCAATTGCATAACCGCCAATCCCACCGGCAAACGCCTGACCGACTTTGCGCGCCATCGAATAAATCGAATAAACGGTGGCGTCTTCTCTCAAATCTGTAATAAATTCATGATAGTCAATCACATCGGTGACAAAGGCCCAGATAATCAGATTGAAAAATCCGAGCGCGAACATGCCAAAGCCGGAAATCGCCACAAATTCGATGGCGGTCAAATCTTTTAAGAAGAACAGCAGCAAATACACCCCGCCTGCGACCGCCATTCCCGCCGACGCCAGCTCTTTTTTGCCAAATTTGCTCACGAGCGGCTTGACCAGCGGAAATGCAATAAACGTTGCGGCTGCTTGAACCAATCCAATCAAGCTTAACGCGCGAGTATCGCCAAAATAATCTTTAAACAGATAAGCATTGACGGTTACAACCAGCATCGTATTCACCATAAAAATCAAAGAAGCGATCAAAATCCAAAACAGCGGCTTGTTTTGCAGCAGTCCTCTCATCGTGCGCGCCATGTTCATTTTTTGCCTTTTGCTTTCAGGAGCAGATAACCGCTCCGTGGACAATGTATAACACGCCAAGTAGCAAACGATTGCAAGAACGCCAAAAATGGCGGCTGCCATGAACATGCGGCCTGCATCCATCTTATTGTCCACAAATACGATGAGCGGTCCAGCCACATTTATAATTAAACTGGCCAGCATCGCCCCTGCCGTTCTCCATGTAGACAGAGCCGTGCGTTCAACTGGATCGGCTGTAATTACAGATGCCATCGATCCGTAAGGAATGTTCACTGTGCTGTACAGCGTCCCATAATCTGGCCACGAAAAACAATACTCCGACCGTCGATGCGCTGATATGAAAAACATCTGTATAATAAACCATTAAAAACGCGCTGACTAATAGAAAAAAGAAATCATTGCCAAAATCCCCAAATAAATAACCGAGTTTGTCCCTCATCCCGAAAGGCCTGGCCTTTCCGCTTTCCATTCGACTCATTGCTTCACCTCCTGCGCTTTTTAAGAGTCCCTTGCAACGATCAAGGGCAAGGCAAGGGGCACCGCTGCATCAATTTACTGCTTATATCCGAAGTTCGGAATTTGATTCCATCGTTCACTTAAATAACGCACGACCATTTTCGGTTCTCTGGCGCGCGTAAACACGCCTTTTTTGTTTCCTTGAACGCGCACAATGCCGAATTTTGTTTGGAAATCAGCAAAGTTCCACAACTGCTCACCGACAAAATTCGGAATTTCATCAAATACTTTGCTGTTCATCCGATAATAATCTTCTTGATATTCTTCACTGAATGGCTCGCCGTATGCACTGTGAAATCCAGCAACCGTATCCGCGCCGTACTCCGTATACATAATCGGTTTGTCAGGATACTTCGCCTGCCATTCGAGCAGCTCTTGCCGCGTTTTCTCTTCCGCCGTTTTCAAGTCTCC
>CALKAN010000181.1 GCA_937983035.1 uncultured Paenibacillaceae bacterium
TTAAAAGCAATGATCCGAATGAAGGTGTGCTTTTGTCTCATTATCTCGCGAAGCTGCCGGACACCGTGCTGCACAAACTTTCCGTTTACGGCGGTGATTTTCCAATCGCTTCTTTGAAAGAAAGAATGCCGGATCTTCGCGTTATGTCGATGGAAACGATGAAAAAATGCCTTTTTTCTTACATCGCAGCGGGTTGGACAGGCTATGTACCGTCAGCTTGCCGCAATACCCAACTGCACATTCCTGAAAAATATGCACCTTTCTTATGGGGATTTCCTAACAAATTTGTACATCGAATGGAGAAGGTGAATACACGAGTCATCCTTGTTGCGGGTGACGGGGGGTGGTCGGAAGGTTTCGACAGCGCGCAAGATTTAGAGCGTCTTCCAGACGGCTTTACAGGCGTCATTTGGACGAATCGCATTGATCGGATCGCTCCTTTGATTAAAGAAAAGCGACGGGATCTATCAATGGACTAATTTTTTAGCAACGCGAAATGGACTTCATCCGATAAAATAATGAAAGTGCATCATTAAGGTTTATCCTCGTGATAGATAAGCTGTTGAGATGCTCTATGTTTGCTTGCGGGCATCGTTCTTTGAGCCGTGTGAGAAACATTTCTTGTTCGAGCGGTGAACTGTGAATCATCGCTTTTTACACAGTTGCTGTTCCATTAGGCTGCCAACGATCTTTTAACGTCATGATGCGTGAAAACGACTTGGACAGAACGGTAAGTTTCGGTTTAGTTCATCGTATTCTAGGGGGGATCTATCATGTCTGTTTCATATGGGGAGCTTTGTACAGAAGTTTATGATCTTAGCAAACCGTTAGGGTTCTCCTTCGGTGATGTTGAATTTTATTTAGAGCGTTTGTCAGGGGTAAAAGGAAAAGTGCTTGAAGTTGGCTGCGGGTCCGGCAGAGTGTTGATTCCGTTGCTGCAAGCGGGAATTGATATAGAAGGAATCGACCACTCTAGAGCCATGTTGGATTCTTGTCGAAGAAGATGCGAGGCGCTGAATTTAAAGCCTCAGTTGTATGAAGCTTCCATGCATCATTTTGCTTTTCCGCATCTATATGAAGCCATGATTATGCCTGTTGGAACTTTTCAATTAATAGAGAGCCGTGAACAAGCGATGGCTGCCTTAAACCATTTTTATCATTATTTGCTTCCCGGCGGAAGATTAATATTGGATTTATTTATACCAGATGATTTTAGTCTGAACGCCGCTTCTGTAAAAACTTGGAATACTTCAAATCACGAAGTAATCGTCATGGAAGAAAAACGAATCGAAATTCAATATTTCGAGCAAAAGATCGTTTCGCTCATCAAATATGAGAAATGGAAAGATGGCAGCCTGATTCAATCTGAGCTGCAATTGTTTCCCATTCGTTGGTATGGGCATTATGAATTTGAATTATTGCTTGAAAAAGCGGGTTTTCAAGACATCGTGAAGTCTGCGGATTATGCATACGGGGCAGCACCTTCTAAGGATGGTCAGATGATGACATACGAAGCGAAGAAGCCTGCGTGATTTAAAGATTGATGAGATAAGCATAGAGGTCCAAAGAGCGGTTATTGAAGAAGATTTGATGAAGGATGTAACAGCAATTTTGTGGTCATATGATCTGCAGGACATGGAGAAGCGCAATAAGAAAAAATGCATTAGACGACGTGAAGCGGGTCATTGACCAATGATGAGGTGAAAAGATGGATAGAACTCATGATGCTGCATGTGTCGTAATGAATGATCGGAATCAATCTTGTTAGTTCACCAGACGTATGGGAAAAAACAATGGTCGTTGCCGGGCGGGGTTGTAGAGAATGGAGAATTTGCTTGGGCAAAAGAATCGATGATGCAATCGTCAGTGCGAAGGTGGTTTTTACGGAACAACACGTAAGGGATTACGAAATACTTTATTAAATTCATAAATTGATAACTTCAAAAAACAGTAAAAATTTTGATTAAATATGGTGAATGTGATGAACATTGTAACAGCTAATAAAATGAATTTGGATGATGTGACGAATTTAGCCTTGAAGCTTTGGCCAGACAATGCTTGGGCCGATTTGAAACATGAATTTGAACAATTGCTGTCATCGAAAAAAGACATCGTCTATCTTGCAGTTGTTGAAGGCGCATATGTTGGTTTTATCCATATGTCTTTAAGATCAGACTATGTGGAAGGCTCTCGTTCCAGTCCTGTCGGTTACATAGAAGGCATTTACGTCGATGAGAAATATCGGCGCAGGGGCATATCGAGGAAGCTGATTGAAGCTGGAGAACACTGGGCCAAATCCCTTGGCTGCACCGAAATCGCGTCAGATACCGAGCTGGATAATATTGAGAGTCAGCAATTCCACAAAAAAATGGGCTTTCAAGAAGCAGGAAGAATTGTTGCTTTTATTAAAGACATCAAATAAAAAATGAAGCCGTTCAGATCCATAACGGAAAGATCATTGTCATGCGAACAATGAGTGCCAAGCCGATTGGCTGACGGCGAAAGATGATCATTTTATTCAAGATGTGTTGGAGGAAATTTCAGGGAAAAAGGGGATACAGATTGAGTATGCGGTTTCCTGAATGCTGGTCTAAGGTGCATCAAAATGGGCGTGTTTGTTAAACAGATAAAAGGTAGTTTTCGTTGGGTATCGGGGTATTGTGAAATTGATTTTGTGACATTCGTACGTCTGCGAAGAAAGGACTGCAAATTAATTTTAATCATTTTATATGGAGCTGCGTTTGGATGATCATCCGGCATTATCAATGCGAAGATTTGGAACCATTTACTGAGCTGATGGCCGATTTGGGCTATCCAACGGATGCAAATACGATGAGAAAGAGATTAGAGAAAATTCATTCCAATTCCATGTACAACACATTTGTTGCTGAATGGAACGACGGCAAGATCGTCGGCATGGTTGGAGTCCGCCAGTTAATTTCGTACGAGACGGATGAATTAGTGACTCAAATCTCTGCCCTCGTGACTAAAAAAGAGTACAGAAACAAGGGCATCGGCAAGGCATTAGTGAAGCATGTTGAAGAATGGGCGCTCGCGAATCATTCCAATATGATTTATTTAACAAGCGGAAATAGAGAAGATCGTCTTCAAGCGCATGCATTTTACCGTTCCCTTGGTTTCGAAATGACAGGGCTGCGATTTGTGAAGAGATTAAAGTAAGAACAGGTGAGCACAAAAGATCGTTATTTTGGAAGTTCATTGGCAGATAATTTATCGAATAGCATTTTAAACTTTGGATGTTCTCTAATGGGATCAAATACGGATTCAGTCATTCTATAATGCAGCATTCCCATTTCCGTCCCCCATCCAATTGGGCATGTTCATGGCGAGTTTTTTGCTTCTTCAAACTTATTTAATCGGGGATAAATTTGACAAAGAATTTGTACGGCACGATTGCGAATGTTGTTTTCGGTGCATTCTTCAATTATTTTTTCACAAAGTCTGGCCGCTTCATTTAATCCTTGTTTTATCTCATTTTTCGAGGCGTTAAAGATCATTGAAGTTCGTTAATGTTTGAGCTAAATTTAACATAAACCGATCATTTCGCGGGAATTCTTTCAGCGCTTTTTGCATAACAATTTTCATGCTTTTTACATCACCAAGTGCATGCAATCTGTTGTATTCAAGCTCGTAATCTTTTTGTTTTTGACTGTTAGGATTTGGCGTCATTTCAAAAAGTTCATCTGTCGTTACTCCAAAAAAATTAGCGATCGATGGAATTAACGTGATGTCTGGCAGTGCCGTTCCGTTTTCCCATTTGCTGACGGCTTGATAAGAAATATTGAGAGATTCTGCAAGTTTCTCTTGAGTGATTTGATGTTGTTTTCTCAAACTTCTAATGACTTTTCCGATATTCATGTCATCACCCCTTGCTTCATTGCAGGCGCATATTTGTTACTTTCATTTTATTTTTTTACAATAGGCATTACAATAACTTAATAATTGAATAAAATTCAACCGTGAGTTGAGTGTCAATAGGATGTGGATGTGATCTTATGTATGCAATTAGAGAAATGACGATCGAAGATTATGAACAGGCATATGCTTTATGGTCTGCGACCGCCGGCATGGGCTTAAGCGAGTCGGATTCGAAAGAATCCATCGCAAGCTTTTTAGAGCGAAATCCCGGGCACAGCTTTGTTTGCGCATGCAATGAGGAATTGGTCGGCACAGTTTTATGCGGCCATGATGGAAGAAGAGGGTACTTGTATCATGTTGCCGTGTCTGAAGCGCACCGAAATAAAGGGATCGGCAAGCAATTAATTCAAGCCGCATTAAGAAGTTTGCATTCTGCCGGAATAGTGAAATGCCATTTGATGGTTTTCACGGACAATGAAGCGGGAAATCAATTTTGGGAAAAGTGCGGCTGGAAACGGAGAAAAGATATTTATATTTATTCCAGCAGCACAAACGCATAAGTGATGGAAGAACATTGAGACGTGCAAATTTGATATGGAATTGACGGCAGCAAAATTAGAACTTCCGATTATTTCGGAAGTTCTGTTTTGTTAATTGGTCTTTTTAAAATTAAGAAAGCAATTCTTTAGATAATATGGGTATTTATGAAGCCGCTTCTAAAATGTCATTAAAATATTGCTTGATCGCTTGATCATATCGTTCGCTGCATACATTTTCTTTTATTCAATTGACGGCTGTCCAGTGCCTAAACCTAAATGCATTTTGTCTAAATGCAGTTGACATTTCATTAAAAGTTCAGCCTGTATAATTTTTATTTGGAATAAAAGTAAAAAAATGTTAGCTCTCAGAACGCATGTGTGATACAATTGCAGTATAGAACAAATATTCTCAATCTGTTTTTCATCAACGCGAGCAGTTCGAAGAGCGAAATGAAGATCAAATTTTTACAGCATTGGGGGAAGATGATGACATGAGACGAGTGCGGTATCAAGTGGCTTGCAGTTTAGACGGTTTTATTGCGGGAACGAACGATGACTTTGATTGGATCATTGATGAACCGGCTTTTGATTTTGAGGCGCATTTTGCGCAGTTTGACATCTTGCTGATGGGGCGCAGAACATATGAAATTTCGCGATCAATGGATGAAAGCTTTCAAGGAAAGCAAGTGATCGTTGCTTCGCGCTCCCTTCGGCAGGAAGATCATCCGAATGTGGAGGTTGTCAGCGAGGGACTTGAAGCGAGAATTCGTGAACTGCGTTCCGAACCGGGACGTGACATTTGGCTTTATGGCGGCGGGAAACTGTTTGCGCAGCTGTTGGAATGGAATCTTGTTGATACGGTAGAGCCGGCGATTATTCCGATTTTATTAGGCGAGGGCATACCGCTTTTTGAGGCACAGGGAATACGCAGAAATTTAATTTACAAAAAGCATCAGATTTATCCAACCGGCATGGTGCTTTTTGAATATGAAGTGCAGAAAGAGGGAGAAAGGTGATCCGAGATCGGATTGCCTTTTTCTTTTGTTCATTTTAGAAATAGACTGATGTTCGAACGTATAGTCGTATTTACGCTCTGGGAAATCGATTTCTTTTTTATGAAAATTTTGAAAATAAGCATAATTTTCGTTCTAGACTATAAATATTTAATACTTCACTGCATTGTCGGTGCATTTTGGCGAATGTTACGATGGAATAAATTGTTCAGCCAGTGTTGAAACAGACGAAGAAAATAAACATTTGCAAACGCTGACATCACGAGGTTCTGCAAGTTTGAGTTGCCGATGCATGGCAGCTGATTAAATCTTGCGAGGATCATTCAGTATAAAAGCCGAATTATCATTTGTAAAGGGGGAAGCGATTGATGCTGAGAAGAAGATGGATGTTAAGTGTCGGTGTGTTAATTTTGCTGTTCATTGTAAGCGCTTGCTCTGGAGATTCAAAAAATGATGGAGCCTCGCCGGTGTCATCACGCAATGACGGCGAAACGATCCATTTGACGATGCTGCGAGATGGGGCGACCATATCAGAGGAAGAATTCGCTAATTTGATCGAAGCTCCGGTTCAGGAGAACTTTCCGCACATTACGATAGATATGAATCGTGATTCCGGCGGGGATGTAGGAGTCAGCAATTTGTTAGTCAGCGGCGAATTTCCCGACTTAATGTTTGCGACTTATCCGCGCATACGAGCTCACAGGCTGACCGATACGGCATATGGATTAAATGAGTTCATAGAAAAGCATGATGTCGATTTGAACAAATTTGATCCTGCTGCCATGGAAACTTCCCGCGTTTACGGCGGCAGTGACAATGAAATTTACGCGCTTCCGTTTTCGTTAAACTTTTTGGCATTATTTTATAATGTCGATATTTTCGAAAATTTCAACGTGCCGTTTCCGAAGGAAGGGATGACTTGGGATGAACTGATTGCTTTGGGCAGACAGCTGACTAGAGAAGTAGACGGCGTTCAATATAAAGGGATTGGCGCCGTTCCTGGCATCAGCGATTTATCTACGCAGCTTTCTCTGGCGCGCGTTGATGGGGAAACATTGAGAGCAAACTTGACCACAGAAGGATGGCAGAAAGCATTTGAAGTCATTAAAGCGATTAATGATATCCCAGGCAACACGAGGGCAACATTGAATGAATTTTTGCAAGACAAAGTAGTCGCCATGGTGCCGAGTTACGATGCCCGCATAGCTGCACTCGAACTGCTGCATGGAACGCCGGATGAATTCAATTGGGATATTACGCAATTTCCAAGTTTTCCCGAGCGGCCTAATGTAAGTTTGGCATCGTCCGGACATTTTCTGATGGTTTCCTCTTTGACGGATTATAAAGAAGAAGCTTTTCAAATCATTGATTTGTTAACCAGCAGGGACAATCAAATTCTCATTACTGAACACGGCAGGTTTACTTCTCTTAATGATCAAGAAATTAAAGATATGTATGGCATAAACATGAAGTCACTGGAAGGAAAAAATATTAAAGCTGTTTTCCAAAGTGCTTTTGCTCCGCCTTATCCGCCTACGGAGTATGACAGCTTAGTGACCCCGCATTTGAATGATGCCATTAACAAAGTCATCGATGGCGTGCTTGACATTAACACCGCGCTCAGGCAAGCAGAGGAAGCGAGCAATCGCGATATCCAGGCAGCACGGGCTGGTAAAGAATAATCGGCTCATCATTTCATAAATATGATGACCCGGCAAGCGAGCAGCGTTATGATAATGCCGCTCGCTTTTTTATGATCCTGATTAGAGATGCATAAGGGCAAAATTCGTTTTTTCGATATTTGCTGAACTTCTTGCGGATGACAAATCATTAAACAACAGAAATGATAAGGATATTCCTTCATTTTCAATGTAGACGGTCAAGTAAAATGAGCGATTTTTTGTGGTAAATTGCAGCATAAACAAATGAATCGGTGAAATACCCTATTGCCAGAATAAGGAAAATAAATTACAATATAACCATTGGTTACTAACCGATGGTTATAAGGAGGGGTGAAAATGTCATCTGCTAAGGAACGAATTCTTAAAGCTGCCAGTGAATTATTTTCTCAGAAAGGTTACGCTGCTGTTTCCGTCCGTGAAATTGCCAAGCGGGCGAATTGTTCGCATACGAGCATATATGTGTATTTTCAAGATAAAAGAGGTTTATTGGAGGCACTTGCATTGCCTCCGATACAAGATTTGAATAAGGCGTTAACAAGGATTAATCAAGAACCAGGCTTATCCAATGTGGAACGTCTCGTCCGGATGAGCGAAGAGTATGTATCCTTCGGTTTTAAATACCTCCGTTTGTATGAAACTTTTATGACGGTTGAGGCGACGAAGGTCGATGCAGAAGCAAACACAGCTTTAAATCAACAACGGCTCGAAATATTTCATGTTTTTCAAAACGTTGTCGAGGAAATTACGGATGATCCTGCCCTTGATTTCAACCGTATTCTTTTTTATCTGCTGCACGGCACAGTGATGACTTATATTCATACAGATGAACCCATTGAAAATGTCGCTGAACGTGTACTGCCATTAGTTCGCACGTCTGTAAATCTCCTAGTAAAAGGGGGACAATATGATGAAAATTAAACAGTTGTCTCCGCACGTTATTAAATGTGAAACATGGATCGGGATTAAAATAAGCATGTGGATCGTGCTTGACAATGATGGTATAACCCTGATTGATACTGGCTTGAAATTCACGCATAAACAGTTGCAAAAAACATTTGCTCGCCAAGGAGATTTGCAGCGCATTCTTCTCACGCACGGTCATCCTGACCATGTCGGTGCACTAAATCAAATCCTCCAGATTCACGAAGTGCCCGTTTATGCCCATCGGGATGAACTTTCTTATTTGCTCCTCAAAATGAAAAAAAAGATAAATCCAGAAAAATTTCATAAATTTCCAAAAACAGGCAATCATTACGATTTAATTGCTGGCTTGCGTCCGTACCATACTCCAGGTCACGCGCCAGGACACATGGTTTTCTATCATGAAGCGGACGATGTATTGATTGCCGGAGATCTTTTTACTTCTAAAAAAGGTCAATTAAGGCGCCCTATGCCAAGGTATACTGCCAATATGGAGGTTGCCCTGGAATCTGGCAAAAAGATTTTGGATCATCTTAAACCTGGACTTATCAGTCTATGTCACGGCGAAGATATTGCCTGTCCGAAGTTTAACCTTTGAAATGCAACCTCCTTGTTTAATCAATCATTTTGTTGATGCATGTTATAGTTAAGCATGTCGTGCTTGATGCCAGGCCAGCTGCAACACTTGATTCCTCACGGGTCATCTTGTCATGAATCTTAGAGAACATTTGATGGCAAAAGAACGTAAATTTTCAACTTATTGAAAATGTTTCATGAATATGATCGCTTGCAAAATAGGAATCGCCAGCGTGTGTGTTATAATGGATAGAGCTGATTAGACAAGTGAAACAAAGACAGTAGGTGGAGTAAGCGATGAATAAGAACATGGAAATGTTTGTAACGGACATTCTTGATTTAGATAAACAAGGATCAGGCAACGCCGTTGTTTGGCTTGGGGAAGAAAAACATGCCAGAAAATTAAAATTGACAATTCCGCAAACGCTGCCTGGGGAGAAAGTTCGCGTCACTGCAGATCCATCCAGGAGAAGAAGAATGGTTGTCATGCCGGATGAAATTATTTCACCGCATCCTGAAAGAACAAAGCCGCCTTGCCCGCATTTTGACCGTTGCGGCGGCTGTGTTTGGCAGCATTGGGAATACAGCGGGCAATTAAAAGCCAAGACGGCTCATGTAAGAAGAGTTGTGGAGGAGCAAGGCTTTGATCCGCACCTCGTCCGTGACGCCATCGGGATGGAACACCCATGGCACTATCGAAACAAGATGGAATTTACGTTTTCGAAAGAAGGGGAGCTCGGACTGCACGAACAAGGAAACTACCGCCGTATTATTCCATTGGAAACGTGTTTGATCGCCGGGAAAGAGATGGCGGATGCAGCCATGGAAACGGCTAAATGGGCGAGAGAGCACAAGCTTCCCGGCTACGACAAAGATCAGCATGCCGGCTTGCTGCGTCATCTGATGGTGCGACAGTCATTTGCAACTGGCGAGATGATGCTGGCAGTGTTTGCGACTGAAGCGCCGGATGGTGATCGAGAAGCAGCTGCAAATGATTTAGTCGACAGGATAACAAAAAAATTTCCGCAAGTAAAAAGTTTGCTTTGGATGGAAAATCGAGATTGGGCGGATCGGACGCATGCAGAGAAGACGCACGTATTAGCTGGAAGAGATTTTATTTATGATGAGCTGCTCGGCTATCGTTTTCGCCTTTGGTATGATACTTTTTTCCAAACGAATCCGGTCCAGGCGCAAAAATTAGTGGAACTCGCCTTAGAGATGGCAAAGCCGAAAAGCACGGAAAACATGATTGATCTGTTTTGCGGCGTCGGAACGTTTTCTTTGCCGTTTGCCAGCCGCGTCGCTCAATTGATCGGCATTGAAATTGTGGAAACATCGATTGAGTCTGCGAAGCGCAATGCAGCGGATAACGGAATATATAACACTCATTTCATTGCTAGAGATGCGAGACGCGGCATTGATGAAGTGCTGGAGAAATTCGGAACCCCTGAGCTGTTGCTGCTGGATCCGCCGCGTTCCGGAGCCGGAGGCAAAGTGATGCGCAAGATTGGACGGGCGCAGCCGAATCGGATCGTCTATGTTTCATGCAATCCAGATACGTTTGCCGTGGACTTGAAGGAATTAGAGCCGTTTGGCTATGAGCTTGTGGAAGTGCAGCCCGTGGATTTGTTTCCAAATACCGTCCATGTGGAGTGTGTGGCAATGATTAGACTGAAAGAAAAATGATGATTTTTTTTACAAAAGTAATAGAGCCGCCAGTTCGGGCGGCTCATTTGGTATCGTTTACTTTCACTCGTATGAAAAATTGTATTATTCCGTTTCGTCATCCCCGCGATAACGATGGTAAGGAAGCGGATTCCATACGCGGTATTGAATCTCTTCTTTGCGCAATGGAGCTGGAATATCTTCGAGGATTTTGCGTGCAACTTCAAGTTCTTTTTGAGCTTCCTCTTTATTTTGATACATGAATTCGTCTGATGCGACTTCAGACGCTTGCTCCACCTTTTCTTCGAGGTCCGCAATGACCATCTCTTGCTGAGCGCTTGCCGCTTCGCGAGCGTACATAATCCATTCAGGCTGCATATTGCGGTTGATGTCGCTGAACAAATTGTATTCTTGCGAAATGTCAGCGTATACACGATCCGCATTTAAACGTGCGTCGAGCACGGCTGCTTCCAAATCGCGAATGGTCAAGTCTTCTGGATTCAATGGCTTCTCGCGTTTTGGACCGCCGATCCGCGTGTACTCCAAATAATGAGGGAACATGGATTTAATCGTTTTCCCTACAGGAGACATCGCTTGCCCATTCGCGTCAATGCCTTTTGGCTGAATGCCTTGCATCGCAATGCGGGCAGATTCAGGACGCACGATTTCCTTCGGCGGCATAATGCCATAGCGCAGCAATTCGCGAATCGCTGTTCCAGAGATGTTAATGCGGTAACGATTGTCATGCGGACAAGTCTGTGAAGTAACTGGACTGTCGCAGCGCATGCAATAAGACACCTCATGGAAGAGCCGCACATCAATGCCAAGCTCTTCAGGCGTATAGCTGTCGAAAATGGAGTGGCTGGCGTACTTGTCATAGAAGTCTCCCACACCTGCATGGTCACGGCCAATTAATGCGTGCGTGCATCCGTAGTTTTTCATAATGAGCGCATGCAGCACAGCTTCCCGAGGACCTGCAAAGATGTAAGTGACTCGCAGCGGCGACAAGATTGCACGATCTTTCGGGTAATAAGTATCGATCACGCTTCGATACGCCAACATGCGAAATTCATGTCTGGTGTACTCGCGCTTTGCCAATTCAACTAATGGTTGAAGGAACAGTCCGTCAATCTCTTCCAGAGCGTTCCGATGAATGTATTCATGACCGCGGTGCAGCGGATTGGCACCTGTGATGAAACCTGCAACAGTTTTGAACTTTTTCTCTTCGTAAAACAGTTTCCAAGTATCTTTAGGCTCAAGACGAAGCTTTTCAAACGGTCCCCAGTGTGCGCGGTTTAACAGTTGGATCGGACCGCCCAGCGCAACTTCGCCCATGCGTCGGTAGATGGCGTCTACTCCTGGATGGGAGCGATCAGTGGTTCCGAACAGGTGTTGAGCGCGCATCGCTTTGTCATAAGCAAAAATATCTTCCAGCTTCATCAGAGCAACGGGTTGTTTGCTTTCATCAATTAAAGCGATTTCATTTCCGACAGACAAAGTTTTGATCACTTCGCTGTTTCGAGCTCCAATCGGCGCGAAGCTGAGAGGCACCGGCCAAATCAAACCATTGGT
>CALKAN010000182.1 GCA_937983035.1 uncultured Paenibacillaceae bacterium
ATGTGTCGCGGGAGCGGTCGTTCCATTCCAGCTTTTCGACGGCCTCATCGATGTCTTGCCGCCAAATGTGCTTTGGGCTGAGCGGTTGACGTCCCTGTCTTTCCTCTAATTGCTCGACGATCTTTTGCACAGATGTTTGAATGTCCATTTTGCTTCCCTCCAAATTCCATTTTCTAGGTTGAGTGTACCACAGCAAGCAAAAATCGCAACTGCACAAGTTTCAAATCGTCTTTAGATGGTCATCTTGCCATGCGGCGAGACGAATAAAGACGTTCTCAATCGGTTTGTATAACCATTGAATAAAAGGGCCGATGAAAAATGCAATGATAAACGTTCCGATGGATACAGGCCCTCCGACACAGAGCGCTAAAATGATCGAAAATATTTCACAGCTTAATCTGGACGATCTTAATGAAAGGCGCGTTATTTTCGTTAAAATGATCATGAGATCGTCAATCGGATGATTGGCAATTCTGCCTCGAGTATACGTTGTGATGCCAAAAGCGATTAAAAATATGCCGGGCAGCAAGATCATAAATCGAATGCCCAAATGCTCAGGCGTTGAAAAAGTTAAAATTTTGAGCAGCCAAACATCGACCATCGTTCCCATCAGAAAAATCGTCAGAAACGCTTTAACATTCGGCTTGCCTCTTGTTAAGATTGCATTAAGCGTAATGATGACAGCACCGATGATATAGACCCAATTGCCGACGGTGAGTCCGCTGAGCTCAGATAAGCCGACTGCTGTGGAATCCCAGCCGCCCGCTCCTAAATTGGATCGAATCGTTAAACTGACCCCAAATGTTACGATCATGATTCCGCATAAATAAAAAGTTAATCTGACAATCCAATTTCTCACGCAAGTCTCCCCCTTGTTGTTCATTCCATCATCATATCTTCTGTAAGCGCTTCTTGGCAATGAGATATTATTTGGGAAGCGCGATGAGGAATAGAGGACGTCAGCATGCATCTTGGTTGAATGGGAAACAGCCTGGAAAGGATGAAACTGATTCGATTCGCATGAATGGGAAAGGCCTCAGTGCGGAACCATGAATGATGTCTATTATCAAAATATGGAAATGAGAGGGGGCAAAGGTTCGCATCAACAAAGCAGACACCGGCGGATGCCGGTGTCTTTTTTTCATTGATGATTGCAAACGGCTGTTTAAAGAACGATTTCTTGTCCAGCTTTTGCCCATGGGAATCCCAGTTTTGCCGGCAAAAGTTCTTTTTCGTAACATTCAACTAAATCACGAACGAGTCCTTCGACATAAAACATTTCATCCGTTTCCACAACGCACCCGTCGCCTTGTCCTTTGGCAAAATCGTGAATCGTGCCGGAGGAGCGCTCCATGCCTTGGATGCATAACGTATGAGACATGGCTGCTTCGGGTCCGCATAAGATTGCGCTTGCATCGTTATTGCGAACGGCATCGATGCTTGCCCACAATTTGTTCATCTTTTCTTTTTCCGGGTTGCCGTAAATTTTTTGTTCGCCATTGTGAAAATAAGCGGTAATTTGCTGGTCCCCATTGCCGTCAAACAGGATTTTCGCATTTTCAAACTCATAGCAAAATTTTACGCCGTAAATTTCATCCACAGCGTGCGATGCATAATAAAGCAGTTCCGTTCCATCGTCGGTGAAACATCTCAACGCAGCGGTGTCGTAGTTTTCGATCGGATTGGCGCGGTACAACTCTGCTGTTATTTTGGCAGGTTTGGCGCTGCGGTCTGTTTGTTCTCCTAATATGTAGAACATGTTGTGGATGTAATGCGCAGTGGCATTGTTTGCAACACTGTCCAAAATCCAGCGCCCATCGCTGTCTTGTCTTTTCCCAGCCCATGGACGAGCATAATATTGCTTGTTTCTCGGCCACAGCACGATCGTTTTAAAACGTTTCGGCTTGCCGAAAACACCGGCCTGAATGTCTTGTTTTAGCTTTTGAATCGCTGAAGCGTAGCTCCATTGATATCCGATGGCGACAAAACGGTCTGTCTGATTGCGCGCCTCGATCATTTCACTTGCTTCCTCCAATGTGGCGCAAAGCGGTTTTTCACAAAGCACGTGACTGCCGTTCGACAAAGCGAGTTTCGTTTGCGCGGCATGAAATTGGATCGGAGAGCTGATGATGGCCAAGTCTGCTTGATGATGTTCATAAAATTGTTCCAGGGAATCGTAGACTGGAATCTTTTCTTTGATCAAGTCTTCATATAAAGGGCAGTTTTCAGGATAAGGATCTGCTGCTCCGATAATCTGATAAGTTTGGCCTTCATTGTCCTTTTTCAGCAATGTTTGCACATAGTTTCTCCCATAACCGCCGATTCCGGCTAAAACAATGCGTACGGGTTCCATAACGAAATAAGTCACCTCTTTATCCATCTTGTGTTGTTAAAGGGATTACTGCCATGGATTCATATTACTACAATGATGACAACGCATCCATCCTTTTTAGCGAAAAAGAAGTGAAAATGTGAAAAGAGAAGCGCAGGCGATACGGCTGCGCTTCTCTTTTTAAAAGAAATGATGCGGAGATTTTGCATACAACAATGTTAATGCCCTTCCAGTCTGCGAACTCTGCGATTCAATTGATTAACTTCGGCTTCAAGGCG
>CALKAN010000183.1 GCA_937983035.1 uncultured Paenibacillaceae bacterium
CCTCGAACTTAATTCCAAATGTTTAGCACGAAGCTGGCCGCAAGCTGCTTCAATATCGTGACCTTGTTCGCGCCGTATCGTCGTATTGATCCCTTTTTCCTTCAAGACGCGGTAAAATGTAAAAATGTCCTTCTTCGGCGTCCTGACATATTTGCGCTCAGGCACATGATTGACTGGAATCAGATTCACATGGCACAGCATGTCTTGCAACAGATCTGCAAGTTCTTCCGCATGTTCAACTTGATCATTCCTTCCGCCGATGAGCGCATATTCGAACGTAATGCGTCTGCCTGTCGTTTCTATGTAATAACGGCAAGCTTGCATTAATGTTGAAAGCGGATATTTCTTGTTTACCGGCATGAGTCTGGAGCGAAGCTGTTCGTTAGGAGCGTGCAGCGAAATCGCCAGCTTGATTTGCCAGCCTTCATCGGCAAAACGATATATGTTAGGCACGATGCCGCTCGTTGAAACCGTAATGTGCCGCTGGCCGATATTCAGCCCTTTCGGATGAATCATCAATTTCAAAAATGCCCGCATCGCTTCATAATTTTCGAACGGTTCTCCGATGCCCATAATCACAATGCTGTCAATGCGCTCCCCGACCCGATCCAAATCCCGCTGGACTTGCACGACTTGCATCACGATTTCGCCCGCTGTCAAATCCCGCTTCAGACCGCCCAAAGTGGATGCGCAAAACGTGCAGCCGATTCGGCACCCGACTTGAGTCGTCACGCAAATGCTGTTTCCGTAATCATGTTTCATCAATACGGTTTCAATCGCATGCTTGTCATGCAATTCGAACAAATACTTAATCGTCCCGTCCTTTGACTCGAAACGAGTGATTTCGTTCAATGCATGAAAAGCGAAATGTTCAGCCAAATTTTGCCGCAATGGTTTCGGCAAATTGGTCATTTCTTCAAACGATGACACCCGTTTTGCGTACAGCCAGTCCATGATCTGGTCTGCGCGAAAAACCGGTTCGCCTTGCTCTTTTATCCATTCCTGCAACTGTTCATAAGTTAAGTCATAAATTAACGGCTTCATGATATCACAACCTGTCGGCATGTTTATGGTCACGTTCCAATCGTTGTTTATTTCATTTATTTTATCATGACTTTTTCAATCTTGCCATGAAAAATCCGTCGCTGCCAAAATGATGAGGCAAAATTTGGAAGAAACCGGCGTCTGTCATGCATTGACTGACCACTGGCTGCGGCAAGTTTTCCGCTCCCGTCTCATCCAACTGCCATCCAGGCTGTTCAGTCAAGAAACGCTCAATGTTCTTCTCATTTTCGATGCGCTCCATCGTGCACGTGCTGTACACAAGGACGCCTCCCGGCTTCACTAATCTGGAAACAGATGCCAAAATTTCGTATTGAATTTCCGCGATTGCCGCGATTTCGCTTTCCTTCTTGCTCCACTTTAAATCCGGCTTTCTGCGAATGACGCCGAAGCCGGAACAAGGCGCGTCAAGGAGCACGCAATCAAAACTTTCCGCATCATGCCGTTCATGCAATTTGCGGGCATCGCATACCGACGTCTTTACGGAAGACAGCTTCAATCTGGCTGCCTGGGATGCGATCAGCTTTTCTTTATGCTCATGCACGTCGTTCGCCCATATTTCGCCCTCATCATTCATCATTTCTGCGATCTGAGCTGTTTTTCCGCCGGGCGCAGCGCATGCGTCCAGCACTTTCATGCCGGGCTGGGGGTTGAGCAATTGCGCAGGAAGCATCGAACTTTCGTCCTGAATCGACAGCTCGCCGTTTTCATGCCAGGGCGTATGGGCCAAATTGCCCCCGCTGTGCACGACAATTCCGCTTGGAGCAATGGCTGATGCTTCAGCTTGCATGCCGGCTTCCTGCATCTTTTCAATCATTTGTTCAACGCTGGTTTTCATCACATTGATGCGCGCACTGACTCTGGGCGGTTCTAAGTTCGCTTCGCACATCGCCTCTGTCTGCTCCTCGCCGAATTGTTCCAGCCAGCGGGAGACAAGCCATTCTGGATGAGAGTGCTGAAGCGCGATGCGAGCTGCCGCATGAAGATCGCTCGGCAATGCCAGCTGATCTTGATGGCGCAAAATATTCCGCAGCACGCCGTTCACCATGCTGGAAATGCCGCGGTGACCTTTTCTTTTTGCAATATTGACAGCTTCATTAACAATCGCATGCGCAGGAATCCGATCCAAATACAAAATCTGGTACAAACTAATGCGAAGCAGGTTCAGCACCCACGTCTCGATTCGGTCCGTTCCTTTCTTCAACCACTTGCCCAAATGATAATCGAGCGTATTTCGCCGCTGCAGCGTGCCGTATACAAGCTCTGTCAAAAGCGCAGCGTCCGGACGCTCCAGCTCGTGCCGCGCGAGCGTCTGATGAAGCAGCAAATTGCTGTAAGCCCCTTGCTGCTCAATCTTCTGCAATATATGCAATGCTAATTCACGGCTGCTTTTTTTCCGGCTTTGATGCCTGTCCATCACTGCACCTGCTCTCCTAACATCATTCCAATTGCCATCCGGCTGCCCGGAATGAACTCCTTGATGTCCATCGCTCTTTTTCCTGCGGGCTGCACGCGTTTCAGCTTGACTGCGCCGTCACCCGTTTTCACCGTTAATTCTGCGGCTGTCAGCTCGATTACTTCGCCCGGTTTGAATGCCTGATCCGATGGTGCGCCGGCTTCGTCATGAACTTCGCATTCCCAAATTTTCAGCACTTTGCCTTCCCAAGTCGTAAAAGCGCCCGGCCAAGGGTTCAATCCCCTGACTTGATTGAAAATTTGTCTGGAAGTGCGGCTCCAATCGATCCGCTCATCGTCACGCGTAAGCATGGGGGCATATGTAGCTTCGTCATCATTTTGCGGAATGGCCTGAATCTTTCCGGCAAGCAGATCCGGCAGCGTTTGGATGACGAGCTCTGCCCCTTTTTGACTTAATTTTTCGAACAATGTGCCTGTATTGTCAGTTTCTTCGATCGGCACTTTCACTTTGCTGATCATATCGCCGGTATCCAGCCCTTTCTCCATGTACATTAACGTCACGCCGGTTTCCTTCTCCCCGTTCATGACGGCGTAATGGATCGGCGCCGCGCCCCGATATTTCGGCAGCAAGGATGCATGCACATTGATGCAGCCATGCTTAGGCATGTTTAACAATCTCTCCGGCAAGATTTGACCGTATGCGGCAGTAATGATCAAATCCGGCGCCAGCTGTTCCAGCTGCTCTAAAGCTGCCTCATCTTTGATTTTCTCAGGCTGAAGCACGGGAAGGCCGTGACGCCGCGCTTCTTCTTTCACCGGCGGAGGAGGGAGCACTTTCTTTCTTCCTTTCGGCCGGTCTGGCTGCGTAACGACAGCTGCAATGTGATATCCTTCGTCGAGAAGCCTGCGCAATGTCGGAACGGCAAAATCAGGAGTGCCCATAAATACGATCGTCGGTTGCTTAGTTTTCTGCTTCATCATCTTGAGGCTCCACCTTATAGATCGTTTTTGCTTTATCCGTATACAAAATGCCGTCCAAATGGTCGATTTCATGTTGAAAAACGACGGCTAAATATCCTTCCGCATCCATGAGCACTTCATTGCCATCGCGGTCCAGCCCTTTCACTTTCACGTACATTCTCCGCTCCACTTCCCCGTTCAGGCCGGGAATGCTCAGGCATCCTTCCGTGCTGAGCTGCGTTCCTTCGGCTTCGATGATTTCCGGATTAATCATCTCGATCAGGCCAGGGCCGTCTTCTTCGCGCGTATCAATGACAATTACTCGCTTTAAGATGCCGATTTGCGGCGCGGCCAATCCGACGCCGCCGGCATCATACATCGTGTCGGCCATATTATCCAGCAATTTATGAATGTTGCTCGTAATTTCGGGTACAGGCTTGCTCTTCTTCCTTAAAATCGGATCAGGAACGAGGACAATTTTTTTCACAGCCATTTTTCATCACCTCAACTTTAAGTTTACATGAGCATTTGCGGGTCAATGTCCACATTCACGTTAACTTTGTTTTTGCCGGCAAGATCTTGAAATTTCCGCAATATGCTTTGCAGAAGATGCATGGCCGTTTGATCATCATTCGGAAACTTCACGATGCATTGAAATCGATACAGATCATTTTTCCGAGGAATCGGGGAAGGAACCGGACCGAAAACTTTAAAGCAGCTTTCCTGCTCCAGCTTCTTCTTCAAATATTCTCCTGCTTTGACGATCGGTGAAACGGCATGCTGAGAAAGGGTAATCAGCGCCAAACGGCAAAACGGAGGGTAACCGCGTTCTCGGCGCATTTCCAACTCGGTCTCCACAAACTGGCGATAATCGTGTTTGCTTGCATGCAAGATGCTGTAATGTTCCGGCAAATAAGTCTGCACGACAACTTCTCCGGGCAAATGATGGCGGCCGGCGCGGCCGGCGACTTGCGTCAACAGGTGGAACGTTCTTTCTGATGCGCGAAAATCAGGCAAATGGAGCATCGTATCTGCTGCTATCACGCCGACTAATGTAACGTACGGAAAATCCAACCCTTTTGCCACCATTTGCGTGCCGAGCAACAAATCCGCTTCCCGCGCTTTAAACTTATTCAGCCATTTTTCGTGCGCGCCTTTCTCGTTCGTAGTGTCGATATCCATTCGAATGACTCGAATGCCGGGAAAATGTTTGTACAGCTCTTCTTCCACTCGCTGCGTCCCTGTGCCGAAATAACGAATATACGGGCTTTCGCACGACGGACAAACATCCGGCTCGCGCTCTGCATAGCCGCAATAGTGACATCGCAAATTTTTTGAATGACGATGGTAAGTTAATGAAATATCGCAGTGAGGACACTGCACCGCATACCCGCAGGAGCGGCACATCACAAAAGTCGCATAGCCGCGCCGATTCAGAAGCAGTACCGTCTGCTCCTCTCTTTCCAACCTTTGCTCGATCCCTTCGTGCAGCATGCGGCTGAACATCGAACGATTTCCAGCTTTAAGCTCATCACGCATATCCACGACATGAACGGGAGGCAGCGATGCGGAACCGACTCTGACAGACATCGAAAGATAATGGAATTTGTTGATTGATGCAGCGTAATAACTTTCCAAAGAAGGAGTGGCAGATCCGAGCACGACGGCCGCATTGTGATATTTGGCGCGCTGCAATGCCAATTCCCGCGCATGATATTTCGGGCTTTCTTCTTGTTTGTAGGAAGATTCATGCTCTTCATCCAATATGATCAAACCTAAGTTCGTAAACGGAGCAAAAATGGCTGACCGTGCACCGATCGCCACTTGAGCCCGGCCTTGCTGAATTTTTCTCCATTCGTCATAACGCTCTCCGTCAGACAACCGACTGTGCAGCACGGCCACTCGTTCGCCGAATCTTCCTTTGAACCGTTCCACCATTTGCGGCGTCAATGAAATTTCCGGCACCAGCACAATCGATTCTTTGCCTTCATTCAAACAATGTTGGATCGCTTGCAAGTACACTTCCGTCTTTCCGCTTCCAGTGACGCCATGAAGCAAAAAGCAGCTCGGCTTCTTTGCATCCATCGAACTTTTGATCTTGTTCAGCGCTTGTTCTTGCAAAGGAGTCAGCTTCAGCGGTTCGCTCGGTTTGAACGTTCTGGAAGCATAAGGATCTCGAAACACTTCCTCCTCATGCGTCGTGATAAGCCCTTTGCGCTCCAGCGCCTTGACCGTGCTGGAAGAAGTTTGGCACAGTCTGAGCAGTTCGCTCATCGGTAATGAACCTTCATGCTGCGCCAATGCGTGAAGCACTTCTTTCTGTTTATGCGCGTGCTGTCTTAAACCGGCGATCACTGAATCTAACTGTTGCCGATCTACGGTAAGCGTTGCGATCACGCGCTTCTTTACGGCGATCCGGTCGGACAATTGTTCCCTCTCATGCAAGACGCCGATGTTCACCCAATGCTTGACCGTCTCCATCTGATTCGGAAAATGTTCCAGCAAAGTTTGCAAGTCTGCGGACTGTTCTTTTTTAATATATTCAAGCAATTGTCGTTTGGCCGGATCTTGCTCATCCAGCTCGTTCTCAGAGTTCCATTCAATTTTTTTTTGCAGCTTTGATTTCAGCGCTTTCGGAAGCATCGCTTGGAGAGCGATGCTTCTAGGGCAAATATAGTTGTATGCCATCCAATCCGCCAATTGCAGCAGTTCTTCCGTAAGCGCAGGCTCTAAATCATGCAGCCGCTCGATCGATTTGATTTTGCTCGGATCGACATCAGACTGTTCGGTGAGATCGACGACGAACCCGAGCAGCAGGCGCGAACCGAAGCGAACGCCGACTCTGCTTCCTTTGCGGATGACTGAACGCATGCTTTCCGGCACAAAGTAGTCAAACGGGCGGTCTGTTTGCTTGGAAGGCACATCCACGATCACTTTCGCGTACATATTAATGTTCGCTCCCCGCAAGACCCATCTTCTCTGCTGCGATTTCGAGAATGCGGCGAGCTGCTTCTCTTTTGCTCATCAGCGGCAGCGACGCTGTTAATCCGTCTTGGTCATAGACCGCGCAAATGTTCGTATCCGCGTTAAATCCGGCCCCTTCTTGCGCAACATTGTTGGCAACGATCAGGTCCAAATTTTTTTCCTTTAGTTTTTTCATCGCATAATGTTCCATCTGCTCAGTTTCGGCAGCGAATCCGATGACGAACTGCCCCGGCAGCTTGCTGCGGCCAATCTCCGCTAAAATGTCCGGGGTTCGAGTTAATTGCAGCGTCCATATTTCTTCCTTTTTCTTTATTTTATGATCGGCCGCATGCAAAGGACGATAGTCCGATACAGCCGCGGCTTTGACGATCACATCCATCGACGAATGCCGCTTGATCACTTCTTCGCGCATTTGCTCGGCGGTCTCTGCACGGATGACTTCCACGCCGGCTGGAGGTTCGAGGGAACTTGCCGTCACTAAAGTTACTTTCGCTCCCATCGCCGCCCCTGCTTCCGCGATCGCATGCCCCATTTTCCCGGATGAATCGTTGGTAATGTATCGAACAGGGTCAATCCTTTCCCTCGTTCCGCCGGCGGTAACCAGCATCGATTTGCCGGCAAACAAGGGGCGGGCATTTTGCCTCATGAAGAATGCCTCGATCTGCGCTGCGATGTCTTCAGGCTCTGCCAAGCGTCCTTCTCCGACATAACCGCACGCCAACTGACCGACACCGGGTTGTATAATATGAACTCCCCGCTCTTTCAATATGGAGAGATTGTGTCTTACCGCCGGGTGCTGCAGCATGTGAACATTCATTGCCGGAGCGATCATGACCGGAGCTGTTGCAGCCAGCAGCGTCGTCGTTAACATGTCATCAGCTATGCCGTGAGCATATTTGCCGATAAAATTAGCAGTCGCTGGAGCGACGACGATCAAATCCGCTCGATCTGCCAAATCGATATGCGAAATGAGATGCGGCTCATCTTCTTGCATCACGTCCACATACACGCGCGATCGCGAAATAGCTTGAAAAGAGAGCGGCTGAACGAATGCGGTGGCTGATTTCGTCATGATGACGCGAACGTCAGCCCCTGATTGCGTCAAGCGGCTGCACAAGCTGATCGCCTTATAAGCGGCAATTCCTCCCGTAACACCGAGAATGATTGTTTTATTTTTCCACATCTCTCCATCCCCCTTGAAAAAAAAGAACAACCGCTCGGGTTGTCACATTTAAGCTTCTCTCGCATCATGATATTTCACAGTGCCGTGATAAATTTCTTCTAATGCCATGCCTACAAACTTATTGGAATGGACTTTCTCCAACGTAATCGGAGCGCCGTCCCGCAGCGCCCGGGCTCGTTTTGATGCTGCTACGACAAGGGAATATTTGCTGTCAATCTTTTTCAATACCTCATCAATTGAAGGATAAAGCATGTTTCAAACCCCCTTTAAAATTGACTCGATCTGGAATCGATCCTTGCGGCAATGTTCTGCCACGATGATCGACTTAATGCGGGAACAGGCCGATTCAATTTTATCATTGACGACGACATAATCATAATGTTCGATCATCTTCAATTCGTTCTCAGCGGTAAGCAAGCGATCCCTGATCGCTTCTTCTGTTTCTGTGCCTCTGCTGTTGATTCGTTGCTCCAATTCGTGCAGCGATGGAGGAACAAGGAAGATGAACACCCCTTCCGGGTAGCTTTCCTTTACTTTCATCGCGCCTTGGACTTCGATTTCGAGAATAATGTCCTTTCCTTCATCCAGCGTCTTTTTCACAAATTCCGTAGGAGTGCCGTAATAGTTCCCGACATACTCCGCCCACTCGAGCAATTGATTGGTGCGAATCATTTCCATAAACTCTTCTTTTGTCTTAAAAAAATAATTCACGCCGTCTACTTCCCCTTCTCTCGGGGGACGCGTCGTCGCTGAGATCGAATACACAAGTTCAGGCACAGCTTTGCGAAGTTCTGCGCATACGGTTCCTTTGCCTACGCCTGACGGGCCTGACAATACGATCAGCAAACCTTTCTTCATGTCCCATGACTCCAATTCATTCGTCCTGTTCATCCTCTTTATCAGCTAAACGATGTGCCACCGTCTCAGGCTGAACCGCAGACAAGATCACATGATCGCTGTCCGTTAAAATGACAGCCCTTGTCCGGCGTCCGTATGTGGCATCGATCAGCATATGCCGATCTCTGGCTTCCTGAATGATCCGCTTAATCGGAGCGGATTCAGGACTGACGATCGTTATAATTCGATTGGCAGAAACGATGTTTCCGAAACCGATATTGATCAGCTTAATCACCATAAATGTTCCTCCTACTACATATTCACAGAAAGCCTGCGACATATACCCATTATGATCAAAAACAGCTTGTCCATTTGCACTTTTTCCAATGGCATTCTATCTATGCGCATCATTTCTATTTCGGCAAATCATTCATAAAAAAACCATTTTTGATATGATTATGACCTTATTCTAATTCATTTTGATAATGGGTACAAGTGGGG
Source organism: uncultured Paenibacillaceae bacterium (assembly GCA_937983035.1). Classification (GTDB taxonomy): domain Bacteria; phylum Bacillota; class Bacilli; order Paenibacillales; family CALAME01; genus CALKAN01. Next base: position 8,945 of record CALKAN010000183.1, read on the forward strand.
GTTATGGCGATGTTTGGTTTTTTCCCAAATATACTTTGTCAATGTTTCCGTCATTTCATAAAACATAAACGGCGTCATTAAATATATCCCGTTAAAGTGCTTCATGGCCTCATCGAGCAGTTCTTTCGCAATGGCGACGCCTTCTTTGCGGCCTTCTTCTCCTGACAATCCTTTCATGCGCTTCAACACTTCGTCAGAAAGCTCGATGCCCGGCACCTCGTTGTGCAAAAACTCAGCGTTGCGCTCGCTTGCGAGCGGCATGATGCCGATAAAGATCGGGATTGGAATATGTTTGACCGCTTCGGCAATTTTGCGGATCAATTCAGGATCATAGACCGGCTGCGTCATAATGTAATCCGCGCCTGCTTCGACCTTTTTTTCCAACCGCTTGACGGCCTTGTCCAAAAACTTCACATTCGGATTGAACGCAGCGCCTACAACAAAATTTGACATTTGCTTCAGCGGCCTTCCGGAAAAAGAGATGCCGTTGTTGAGTTGTTTGATCATTCGAATCATTTCAAACGAGTTCGTGTCATAGACAGAACTTGAACCCGGCAAATCCCCAAAACGGGTCGGATCGCCTGTCACCGCAAGCACATGGTTCATGCCTAAGGCGTCCAGCCCCATGAGATGCGACTGCGTGCCAAGCAAATTGCGATCCCGGCAAGCAATGTGCACTAAAGGTCTCGCGCCCAGGCGGTCTTTCACTAAATAACCGAGCGCCATGTTGCTCATGCGAGTAACCGCAAGCGAGTTGTCCGCCAGCGTAATGGCGTCAACCCCTGCCCGCTGCAGCGCTGCTGCGCCTTCCATAAATTTATCGATATTCAGATCGCGAGGCGGATCAAGTTCAACAATTACCGTATGCCGCTGTTTGACAAGATCCAGAATCGTTTCGACTTTGACCTCTTTGCCTGGCCGCTCTTTGATCTCCGCGCGGATCTTAACAACAGTTTCCTCTGTTTCTGAAGATGCTGCCTGCTGTCTTTCTTTCGGCTCGTAATTTTGCAGCGCTTCGGCAATCGCTTTGACATGCTCGGGAGTCGTTCCGCAGCAGCCGCCGATAATTCTCGCCCCCAGATCTGCGAACCGTTTCGCGCTCGTCGCAAAATATTCCGGCGAAGCCATGTATTTATATTCGCCGTCCACATAATCAGGCGTGCCGGCGTTAGGGAATACAGAGAATGAAACATCGTTCAAAGACTGCATATTTTCCAGCGTGCGAAGCATGCCGTTCGGTCCGCTGCGACAGTTCAATCCCGCAATGTCCCCGCCTTCATCGATCAAAAGCCGCACGGCTTGTTCGATCGAAACCGCGTCGATCGTGCTGCCTGAATCTTCAACCGCAAACTGACAGATGACCGGTATGTCGCTGAGCTTGCGAATGATGCGAAGCGGAATTAAAATTTCGTCCAAGTCAAAAAACGTCTCCAAAATAATGCCGTCCGGGTCCTCCATAAGCAATGCTTCGATCTGTTCGCGAAATTCACTTTCCAGCTCTTTCCGGCCGAACAGTTTCTTGCGTCCGCCGCGAATCGCGCCGACCGCGCCGATCACATAGGCATCTTTGCCGACCGCTTCTCTGGCAATTCTCACGCCTGCACGATTGATCGTTTCAACGTCATGACCGAGCCCGTATCGGGATAATTTCTCGCGCGTAGCTGAAAAAGTATTCGTTTCGATGATTCTGGCTCCGGCTTCGTAATACTTTCTATGAACTTCTTTGACGATATCCGGCCTTGTCAAATTGAATTCTTCATACGAGATGCCTACAGGGAAACCCATTTGATACAAATAAGTCCCCATCGCGCCGTCGCCGGTTAATATCGTGTCTTTAATCTTTTGCCGCAAATCTGGTTTCATCCTGATCCCACCCTGCAGCTTAAGTTCATCGCCCCAAATGCACAGACGGCTGCCATAAGCGGCAGCCGGACAATTGCTGGCTATTTTTCATATTATACACGAATACCGCACTGATTGCAGAAATTTTCAATCATTTCAATGCATCCGATTGCTCGGTTATGTTCTGGAAACAGGCTTAGCCGAAAACGCATTGCGGCGGCGGGCAGGAAACTGCAGCACGCTCCCGATTCCCATGACAAACGTCGGAATTCCGGCAAACACCAGCACGATGGCCCAATCTCTCAAGTCAAGCGCCGCTGTCTTGAATATCGGCTGCAACGGTTCGATGTAAAGAACGCCAAGCAGCAAGATGACGGATGAAATGACGGCGAGCACCAAATATTTGTTTTCAAATATGTTTCGGTGGAAAATCGACTTGGAGCTGCGGCAATCGAACACATGAATCAACTGCGCCATCACCAATGTGGCAAAAGCAACGGTTTGCGCTTGCGTAAGCACTGCCGCATTGCCGGGATCTTGCCGGAGCACGATCCAAAACGCTCCGAGCGTGCACAAACCGATCATGATGCCGCGGCTGACAATTTTCCAGCCTAAGCCGCGGGCAAATACGCTCTCCTTGGCCGGCCGTGGTTTTTGCTTCATCAGATCATCCTCTGATTGATCGACCCCCAGCGCCATCGCCGGCAAACCGTCTGTCACCAAATTTACCCACAGGATCATGATCGGCACAAGCGGCAGCGGCATGCCCAGCATCACGGCGATAAACATCGTCAAAATTTCCCCTACATTGGATGCGAGCATGTAGCGGATAAATTTGCGAATGTTTTCGTAAATTCCCCGTCCCTGCTCGATCGCCTTCACAATCGTCGCAAAATTGTCATCCGTCAAAATCAATGAAGAAGCTTCTTTCGTTACATCCGTTCCGGTAATTCCCATCGCGATGCCGATGTCTGCCGCCTTCACCGCAGGCGCATCATTCACGCCGTCGCCAGTCATCGCCACGACATGCCCTTTGCTTTGCAAAGCTTTGACGATGCGCAGCTTATGTTCAGGCGACACGCGGGCGCACACGCGAATATCATCCACGATGCGAACTAATTGTTCATCGCTCATCGCACTTAACTGTCTGCCGTTCAACACTAATCCATGATTTCCAAGGATGCCGATTTTTTTCGCAATGGCCGCGGCCGTCGTCTGATGATCTCCTGTAATCATGACTGTGCGGATGCCCGCTTCTTTGCATTTTAAAATCGCTTCATACACTTCTTGGCGCGGCGGGTCCATCATGCCGTACAACCCGACAAAAATTAAATCTTGTTCGGCATCCTGCTCATCATGCAGCGCTTCATGCGGCTTCACTTCCCGGTAAGCAGCTCCCAGCACTCTCAAAGCAGATCCTGCCATTTGCTCATTCGCGTCCAACACTTGTTTTCTCATACGATCATCGAGCACTTTCAGTTTACCTTCCCAAAGGATGTAACGGCAGCGCTGCAGCAGCATATCTGGAGCCCCTTTGACATACAGCAGTCTTCCGCCTTGATGCCTTAGCAGAACGGACATCATTTTCCTTTGAGAATCAAACGGCCATTCTCGTTCCCGCTCATACAGGCCTGCCAGCGATTCTTTCGACTGCCCTCCCTTGGCGGCCAAGGCAACCAATGCTGCTTCCGTCGGGTCTCCTTTCATTTTCCATCCGCCTTCGATGGACGGATGCTTTCTTTTCTTTCCAATATTCGGCGTCGTTTCTTGATAAATTTCCGCGTTGTTGCAAAGTGCGGCGATGTGCAGCAATCGGCGCAGCACAGAATCGCGTCTCGGATCTGCGGGCGCATTGCCGGCTTTGATATCGCCGTGCGGCGCATAGCCGTCCCCGCTCACTTCCATATATTTGTCTTGCATCCATATTTGGGTCACGGTCATTTTATTTTGCGTCAATGTGCCCGTTTTATCAGAACAAATGACCGACGCGCACCCGAGCGTTTCCACTGAGGGCAATTTTCGCACGACCGCCTTTTGCCGTATCATGCGCTGCACGCCGATCGCCAAAGCGATCGTCACGATGGCCGGCAGCCCTTCCGGTATCGCTGCCACTGCCAAGCTGACGCCGGCCAGGAACATGCCGTACGGCGGCAATCCATGCAAAATCCCCGCAATCACCACCAAAACGGTAATGCCGAGCGCTGCCGCGATTAAAATTTTTCCAAGTTGCTCCAATCTGCGCTGCAGCGGCGTTTCCATCGATTCGGTATTTTGGATCATGTCCGCGATTCTTCCCATTTCCGTATTCATTCCCGTGCGAATGACAACGCCCGTCCCAGTGCCTTTCGTCACCATCGTGCCCATGAAGCCGATATTTTTCTGATCTCCCAAAGCCGCCTCCAAGTTGTGGATCGGCTCGCTGTGTTTAGAAACAGAAACCGATTCGCCGGTTAAGGCTGACTCTTCAATATATAAACTGTTGCAGGCGATCAAGCGCAAATCCGCCGGCACCCGATCACCGCTTTCCAACAACACGATATCTCCGGGCACCAATTGTTTTGCTGCAATTTCAAACACATTGCCTCCCCTTAACACTTTCGCATGGGGCGCGGACAATTCTTTCAGCGCTCTTAAAGATCGTTCCGCCCGAAACTCTTGCATGAAGCCGAGGATGCCGTTCATGACTACGATCGCAATGATCGTAATGGCATCTAAGTACTCGCCCATTAATCCGGATATAAGAACAGCGCCAATTAATACTAAAACCATAAAGTCTTTAAACTGATTCAAAAACAAAGCAATCGGAGACAGCTTCTTTTTTTCTTTCAGTTCATTCGGCCCGAAGCGTTCTATGCGTTTGGCAGCGACTTTTTCAGAAAGGCCTTGCTGCTGATTGGACTCCAGTTCTTTTAACACTTGATTGATGCTCATTTGATACCATCGGTTCTGATCCATTGCCTGTTCCCTCCCATGACATGTTGATGCATGTGCAATTGCTTATCTAAACAAATATGTATTCAGACAAGCTGAAAAATATCACGCTTGTTCAACAAGTCATTCAAACGAATCAAACCGAGACAAAAGACATGCCGTGAAAACGCTGAAACCGCCCGAACAAGCGGAACCGATCGTCCATCAATTGTTTTGCCCCTTTGCGCAATTTGTGTCATGATAGACATGCATCGCATTTTTATCTTTTCTATTTTGATGCGAATCTCAGAACCTGATTGTCAATCACCGATTGGCAGGCGAAGCTGTCAAAGGTGCGTGTCATTTTTATTCATATTGGGAGGAGTGAAAGAATGGCCCTAGACGGAATTGTGCTGCGGGCGGTCACGCATGAATTGCAGCAGTTGACCGGCGGCCGCATTAATAAAATACATCAGCCGACAAGCAGCGACATTGTCATGCAAGTGCGCGCAAAAGGAAAAAATTACAAACTGCTCATTTCCGCGAATCCAACTTATCCGCGCATTCATCTGACGGAAACAAGCTATCAAAATCCGCTGCAAGCGCCGATGTTCTGCATGCTGCTCAGAAAACATTGCGAACAAGGCACGATCGAATCGATCGAACAAACAGGGCTGGAACGCGTGCTGCATATGAACATTCGCAGCCGCGACGAACTCGGAGACGTTAACATCAAACGAATCATCATAGAATTGACCGGAAGACACAGCAACATCATTTTGATCGATCCAAGCAAGCAGCTCGTCTTGGACAGCATTCATCATATTAATGCCAGCATGAGCCGTTACCGAACGGTGCTGCCTGGAAGCACTTACGTACCTCCGCCGGAACAAAACAAAATAAACCCTCTCGAAGCCGATCAAAGAAAGATCGATGAATTATTGCAGCAGCTGGAGCCTGAAGCCATTCCCAAACAGATCGTCTCCTTGTTCACCGGCATCAGTCCGCTGAATGCCAGCGAAATAACTTACCGAGCCGCTTCGATCGAAGAAGATGCCCGCAAACATTTGCCCGAAATTTTTCACAGCGTCATGTCTCAAATACGCGAGCATCAGTATGCGCCTCAGATCGCAGAGACACCGGATCGGAAATCGTTCTTTTCCGTCATCGATCTCACGCATGTAAAAGGAGACATCACCGAGTTTGCAAGCACAAGCCGGATGTTGGAAGCATATTACGGGGAAAAAGCGGCCAAAGACGCGGTGAAACAGAAAAGCAGCACGTTGTACAAACTGTTGCAAAATGAACTGCAAAAAAATAAAAAGAAGCGAAAAATTTTACAAAAAACGATCGAGGAAGCGCAAACGGCGGATCAATACCGCATCATGGGCGAACTGCTCATTGCCAATTTGCATCAAGTTCAGCGGGGAGATGCAGAGTTGGAAACGATCAATTATTATGAGCCTGAGCAGCCATTGATCAAAATACCGCTCGATGCCGGCAAGAGCCCGTCGGACAATGCTCAAAGTTACTTCAAAAAATACAACAAGTTGAAAAACAGTCTTTCGCATGCCGAAGAGCAGCTCAAATTAACCGAAGCAGAAATTGAATATTTAGAAAACTTGCTCCATCAACTGGAGGATGCAACGATACAAGACTTAGAAGAAATACGAGAGGAACTGGAACAGGAAGGGTATGTGCGAAAAAAAGCAAGCTCCCGTCGTTCCAAAAAGAACAGCCGCCCTGCATTGCTTCGATACGTTTCATCAGACGGCACCCCGATATACGTTGGCAAAAACAATTTACAAAATGAATATTTGACGAATCGTTTGGCCCGTCCTGCAGATACTTGGCTGCATACAAAAGATATCCCAGGCTCCCACGTCGTCATCCGAAGCAGCAATTACTCTGATGCGACGCTCGAGGAAGCGGCCATGCTTGCCGCCTATTACAGCAAAGGAAAAGAGTCGAGCCAAGTGCCGGTGGACTATACGCTGATCAAGCATGTCCGCAAGCCGTCCGGCGCCAAACCCGGCTTTGTCATCTACGATCATCAGAAGACGATCTATGTCACCCCTGATGCAAAAAAAATTCAATCCATGCAAATGGAACAAGAATAAATGCATATAAAAAAAGTCATCTTCCATGTTATCGCGCAAGAACATATCGCTTGCACGACTGGAAGATGACTTTTTTTGCGTCAAAGCGAAAACAAAGCATCCAGCATCTCCTTCCGCCTGAACGTAAAGCGCCATGCTGAAGCTACAACCATCGGCTTAAATCCCGGTCACGCAGAAACGTAAGGAATACAACCGCTGAAAGAGGCAGCAGCGATGATTTTAAATAAACTGCGTAGAAGGAACGCACGAATTTGCAGCCTTCAATGTCTCTTGCATGAAGCAAGCCGAGCGCCAGTTCATGTTTAATGGCTGACTGAGAAATGATCGACACCCCTAGACCAGACTCCACGGCAGATTTGACTGCGCCTGTGCTCCCTAATTCCATCGCGATGTTCAATTCATCCAAATCGATCCCTTTGCTGAGCATCGATTCTTCAATGACTTGCCTTGTGCCCGACCCTTGTTCGCGAAGAATCAAAGGAAAGCCCAGCACGTCATCCAGCGTGATTGAATTCTGTGCAAGCAACGGATGGTTCGGCGGAAGAATCAATTTTAACTCATCATCCAATACAGCCTCAGTCGTCACATCCGGATGATGAATGAGCGATTCCACGATTCCGAACGTCAGCTGATGGTTCAAAATTTCATCGACGATTTGCGTGGTGTTCATGACTTTCATGCTTACGGATACATGAGGATGTTCGGATGAAAAAGGGCCTAAAATGCGCGGCAAAATGTATTCTCCAAACGTCAGGCTCGCCCCTAATTGCAATTCGCCTTTCAACTTTTGCGCAAAGCGGGACATTTCCACTTTCGCCTCCCGCATGAGCTCGATGCTGCGCTTGGCGTAAGGAAACAATGCTTTTCCTGCTTCGCTTAATTCTACTTTCTTCGTCGATCGGTTAAACAGCTTCGTTCCGAAATACTCTTCCAACGCCTGCACTTGCATCGTCACAGCAGGTTGAGTCATGCGCAAAGAATGCGCTGCCATCGAGAAGCTGCCTCGATCAGCAACGGTATAAAATATATGAAGTTGATGAAAATTCACTGCTGCATCCGCTCACTTTATATACTAAGTTTATTCTCAGCCGCATCGCCCGGACCGCTCATCTTCTTTTGCGGCTGTTTTTCATCAGCGTCATCCTGCGCGAATGGCGAAGCCAGGAGTAGTATGATTTCAAGTCCCTGAGCTCAATCGTTTCAGACATTCGGCCCAGGAATGTAACGACGATCATTTTATGAAGCGGATTGCCTGCAATATCGACCTCATTTTCCAATACGGCAAATTCCGCGACCATCACTAGATCATCATCGATGACATATACATCCTGCTCGTTGCGGTAATAAGGCTCAATGGCATCGTTTTTTAAACGCTCCCACAAAAACTCGCATATGTCATCAAAACCCGTCTTCTCAGACTCTACGCGGTCTTTCCAGCGCGCTTTGGCATGGTTCGTTATGACTATGTCCGCGACTTTCTTGTCCCCAAGCACGACGTAAAAAGGTTCATACGTGCTCCATCGCTGCATGACCTTATCCCTCATCATCCACAACTCCTTACATAAGCAAAAATAATATGAGATTCCCTTACTAGTTCTTTGTTCCTATAGTATATCATACTCCATTTTCTCATCTTTTCCAATGTCAAATGAGCGTTTTTATCGCTTTTGCTTATGTTCAGGATGATTTGAATGATGAGATTAAAGAAAAGTCAGACTGACGTGGCTGCATCGCTTTTTACATTGCTGTCGTATTCGGTTTTGATCTCGCTGCGATACGATTTTTCAATTTTTTTCACAAAATTCCATTTCTGCATCTGCGCGATGACTTTGCTTTCCTGATCCTTATTCGTATACAGCACTACGTATTTCATCCTTCTGGATACATAGTGAATCGTTCCTAAACGCTCCAATCTTTTAACCGATTTCAAATGCTGCACCCAAACGATTAATCCTGTTCTTTCTGGAATCATTTCACCTGCACCTCGTCCCAAAAATGGTAAACATTCTCACCTAAAAGACAATCAGCGGCTGACTTGTAATTCTTTCGCTTATCCGCAATTACAAGAGCCGCCTGAACCGCACCCTCCCGATCCGCATCCTCCTGCTGCCGGCAATGGATCGTTCGATGGCACTTTAATCTCCTCTGAAACTGCTCTAGCCAATGTTTCTGCAACCTTATGCAAGATTTCATCCAATTCTTTTTCCGCTGCTTTATACTGTTTAACGCAATCAATTTCATCCAGCTTTTCTTGAACTTTATACACTTCATTCATTGCTTCATGATAATCTGGATGAAAATGACCAAATCGCTGACACTCTTCAAAACGCTCTTTCTTTATGCGAAATTCTTTCATCAGTTCGATCGTTCTTGGATCTTGCTCCATGGCTCTTTTCCATTGCAAATACCGCGCCATGACATCTGAGCGTTTGATCATATCGGATAATTCATAAGCTTGCATGACCATATCTGTAAGATCCGGCGTTTTATCAACTTGCACTGTATTCACTGTATCAACTCCAGATCATTTCGTTGCAGCTTGCCAATCGCTGCTGTCTTCCCGCAGCAATGGGCTGCTACTATTGGTTTTATCATTAATGCCTGGCAAAATCAACTGCATTTCCTTCCAATCTTCTATATTTATATGTGTGCTGCCAGCATTCAATCTTCCTGCAACCCGCCATCCTGTGTTGTCTTCGATCATATGATCTGGAATGAAATAGATTTCTTTCTCATCGTTTTTCAATTTTAACCAAACTTTCCATTCGATGGCTCGAATGATCATTTCCTTTCTTGTCGATGCATGATATCGGCGCAGCGACGTCCACCACATCCGCGGCAGCCGGTCAAGCTCAGGATATAATTCTTTAGCTTCAGGCAGCCGGTTTGGCGGTTTGTAAGAAAGAGCCGCATGATCGCATTTCAGTTCTGTCTTGCTGCAACGTTCGATCATCGCCGGATCAGGATATGAAACCAAGCGTGATTGGCGATGGGGGCCTTCTCTTTCTGCCCAGTCATGCAAAGCTTCTGCAACATGGCTTGGCACCCCGTAAAGAGCATGATCATTCAAAAACTGCAAAATCTGATCCGCGTTTCTGCCAAACTTGCATGCGCGCTGCAAACTGTCCGCAGTCAGCATATAGATGCCGCCGCTGCGATCCCTTTTGCGCTCTGCAATTAATTCAAGTTCCCATAATAAACGATATGGCAGATGAGGCAGCGCAATGACTTCAAAATCGTCCATCACATAAAAAGCGGCATCGCCGTGCTTGCTGGACGGTCTGTTAATCCACAATCGCTCCCCTTCGATGCTGAACTCCAGCCATCCGATCTCATTCAGTTCTTTCACAGCTTCCAGCAGCATATGCTGTTTCGCTGCCGGCGCCTCCGCCAGAAACCATTCATCGGGCGCTGCATTCATCAAGCGAGCGTAACAGTGATGTTTTTCCGCTGAATCGTCCCTTTTTTGCAGCAGCCAATGCATAAACAGTTCAGCATCCCCGGTTTGATTGTCCATGCGAAGCCAAGCACAAACTTGCTCTTTATTGATAATGAACGATCTGTCTTGTTCCGCTAACAAATTCATCCGGCATGCCCATTCGATCCATTCCGGAACGTTTTTTTCCGAAATTCCCGCTCGTTCTGCCAGCATCCGCAAATCTTTTTGATAATATGTTCCTTTTATCGTTTTTCGCAAAGGATTCAGCGCGATGCAGGACAACAGCCGCAGCATGCGAACCGACGCAGGCTCATCGCATGCAGCAATATGTTCTAATGCGGCCGCTTCTCTCAAAACGATCTTGCAATCGTTCTCTATCATTTTTCGCCAGCGAATATAAGCATCAATCGGAATCAAATAAACTTGCTCTCCCCACGCCTGATGAAAAGCAAACAAAACCCCCTGAGAGCAAAAATGAAGCAGACACAAGCGCAAATAAGATTCCGGAAACAGTTGATCCCATTTCACTTCTCTTAACTGCTTCCAGCCAAAAGGTTTAAACGAAAAAGATTCAACCAATTGTTCAAAGATAGACCGCTCAAGCGGCGTCCAGTTTGCGTATATGGTGCTTAACGCATGTTGATCAATCATATATGCAGCGATCGTTTCCGCGCTGTCATCTGGCAGCTGATGCACGCCGCTGATTCGTTTCCTGATTGGCTGCGGCATAGCCAGAAGCATATCCTTGCACTTCATCGTCTTTCCTCCCTTGCAAGCTGACAGCATCTCCGCCATCATCCGCCGCCTCGTACTGATACCCTTGTTCGATTAGAAAAAGTTGCCTCTTCATGGAAAAATCTTGTTCGACGGTCTGTTTCGACACAATCGTATAAAAATAAGCTTCATTTCTGCCAGACTTCGGCCGCAATATGCGCCCCATGCGCTGCGCTTCCTCTTGTCTGGAACCGAAACTTCCGGACACTTGAATCAGAACGGATGCATCAGGCAAATCCAGGGCAAAATTGGCTACTTTGGATACGACGATTCCTTTGAGTTTCCCTTCGCGAAATTGCTTGTAGACCGATTGCCTCTCTTTCTCTGAAACTTTGCCTGTAATCAGCGGAAAACGAAACTGTTTTGCGATCGATTCCAGCTGATTTAAATACTGCCCGATGATGAGCACCGGCATTCCTTCATGTTTTTGCAGCAATTTTGCAATGACGATTTCTTTCAACGGATTTTCGCAGGCGATGCGAAATTTTTCTTTCTGGGATGCATGCTGATATTCGTCACTTTCCAACAACGGCACTCGAATCTCGGTGCATTTGACTTTGGCAATCCATCCTTTTTCTTCCATATCCTTCCATGGAACATCATACTTTTTCGGTCCGACTAATGAAAATACGTCTTCTTGCAATCCGTCTTCCCGAATTAACGTGGCCGTCAGTCCGAGCCTTCTTTTAGCCTGAATGTCTGCTGTTGCCCGAAACACCGGCGCAGGCAGCAAATGCACTTCGTCGTAAATGATCAATCCCCAATTTCGCTGTTGAAACAACTTCATATGCTCGAAATCGGACTGTTTTGTTTTTCGATAAGTCAATATTTGATAAGTTGCGATCGTAATCGGCCGCACTTGCTTCTTGCTTCCCGAATATTCGCCGATTTGTTCTTCCGTTACAAAAGTCTTGTCAATGATTTCTTCTTTCCACTGTCTGACAGACGTCGCATTGGTCGTTAAAATAAGCACTTCACAATTCAACTTAGCCATGACCCCAATGCCGATGATCGTCTTTCCTGCTCCGCACGGAAGCACAAGCAAGCCGCTTCCTCCTTGATTGCTGCCTTGCTGATAGAAAGCATCGACGGCGCTTTGCTGATAATCGCGAAGCTGAAACGGCTTGCCTGAAACCGATGTGCTGCGCAGCCGAATCGGAAACGATTCGCCGGACTGATAGCCTGCCAAGTCTAAGATCGGATATCCTAAGCGAATAAATTCTTGCTTCAACATTCCACGGCATGAAGAATCAACCGCCCAAACCCGGTCATGAATGCGTTTCAGCAGCATTTTTTGAATCGAGGAATATTGGGCAAGCTGGCGCATGACGTTTTGATCTTCAGCATGCAAAATTAATTGGCCGCCTTCTTGCTCCAGCCGAAACAAGTGAAACTTGTTCATGCAAGATTGAATAAATTGAATCACCGCAGCAGGAACGCCTTTCGCGCCAAACTTCGAGTGTTCTTGCAAAAAGCGGATCACTTCATCTGCTTTCACGCCGGTTGAAGCGGCGTTCCACAATGAAATCGATGAAATTCGATACGTGTGCAAATGAGGCGGTGTTTTAATAAGTTCGGCATAACGCGACAACGTGCTTCTTAAAGCAGGGAATTCCGGGTGATTCGTCTCGAGCAAAACCGTATAATCAGGCCGCACGATCAGCGCTTTGTCGTACACTTGCTTCATTCCCTTCTTTGCGTTGACAGCTGATGTTTATACTTAGTATGTTTATCTCCCGCGCAATTTAAACCGCATAAACAGCGGGAGGTCCTGCAAACGAGCAACAAAAAAGCCGCTGAAAAGAAGCTTTCCGGCTTCATTTCAGCGGCGTCTGACGCAAGCGAAAAATCAATGCGTTCCACTGACATCTAACGTGATATTTTCACTCGTTTTCTTCTTGTAAGTAGAATTTTTGATTCTTTCTTGCAGCATTTCATAGAACAAATCTTCATCAATCGGAAGTTCTACCCAATCGTCAGTCCAAGAAGACAAATGCATGGCATTTGAAATCGTGAGTCCCTTAATACCTTCTTCTCCAGGCGCAAGCAGCGGCGTTCCGTTAAGTATGCTGTCTACCCAGTTTCTCATAATGCCGACATGATGCGTTGTTTTTCCTTCGATCGGAATTTCGCATTTCCACGCTTCCGGACGGCCAAAACCGCCTTTAAATTCCCGATTAAATTGTCTTTCAGGAACGCGGTTTCGCCAAAAAGTCAACTGGTCATTTTCGATGACGACTTTTCCGTTGTCTGCCATAATTTCCAATCGATTCGTTTCAGGCGTATGTCCAGTAGAAGTTACGAACAGACCTGTCGCGCCATTTTCATATTCGACATAGGCAGTTACGTCATCTTCCACTTCGATGTCATGATACTTGCCAAAATTGCAAAATGCGCGCACGCGCTTCGGCATCATGTTCAATGTCCATTGCCATAGATCCAATTGATGCGGGTCTTGGTTCAGCAGCACCCCGCCGCCTTCTCCAGACCAAGTCGCTCTCCAGCCGCCGGAATCGTAATAGCTTTGGGGACGATACCAGTCAATAATCCAAATCGTGCGCTTAATTTCCCCTAATTCCCCTGAAATAACCAAGTCGCGAAGTTTTTGATACAGCGGATTCGTGCGCTGATTGTACATAATGGCAAAAACTTTGTCTGACGCGGCTGCGGCTTCGTTCATCTCACGCACTTGCTTCGTATATACGCCTGCAGGCTTCTCGACAAGCACATGCAATTGATGTTCAAAAGCTTTGATCGCCAACGGGGGATGATCATAGTGCGGCGTCGCGATGATGACCCCGTCAATTTCTCCGGAGCGATACATGTCTTCCGCAGAAGAAAAATATTTGACGTCTTGTCCAAACCGATCTTGCGCTTGCTTTAATCTGTTCTGGTCTGTGTCGCACACTGCCGTCAGTTTGGCATGCGGCACTTCACCGTTATAAATTTTGGAGGCATGGCTCAGGCCCATGTTTCCCACGCCAACGATGCCTATTCTAACTAAATCTGCCAATCTTACCCCTCCTAAAATGATTCCTTAACATCTTTCACTTTCATTTTATCATATAATTGCAAATTGCAAGCAAAAATGTTGAAATCCACTTCCCACGCATGGGAAGTGGATCTCTAGCCGGCAGTTATTTTTCAAACGTTTATACAGACTTGGTCGGTTCAGAAATGCCGCTTAAAGCGTGGCTGGCTTCATTCTCATGAATCTCGCGCACAGCCATGTCGCCGATCGCGACAATGCCAACCAAATTGCCGTTCTCAACGACCGGCAGGCGTCTGATCTTTTTCGTTGCCATTAGTTTCGCAGCCTCATCCACGGTCATCGTCGGTTCAGCCGTCGTAACCTCTCGGCTCATCACTTGATCCACGGTTTCCGTGCTGTCCTTTTTGAGCGCATAACCGCGGATGGCCAAGTCGCGGTCCGTAACAACGCCTTCCAGCTTATTCCCTTCAACGACGGGAATGATGCCGATATCATGTGTTTTCATCTTCACTGCCACATCAAACAACGTGTCTTGCATCGACGCGGTTACGCAATCAGTCGTCATGATTTCTCTAAGCAATTTAGACATGATGATTCCCTCCTTTCGAAGATGTCACCCATTATCGTTCCAACTGAAAGGGGAATCCATGCATGATGACAAAGGTGTTTTTTAGCAAGCGAAGATAAAGTTTTATGCGCTCGTTCTCTTTTTGAAACTTGCACCGCAGCACGAAACATAATATGATGAACATGTATCTTTTTATTCACATGTGCAAGCATTTGGAGGAGGATAATCATGATTATCGAAAATACGGGATTAGAAGGTTTGCAAAGCGAGCTCGGTTATTTGGATTCGGTGATGAAAAAGCTGGGATTTGTTCGCGAACAATGGGAATATTACCGAGCTACATACGATCTTGAAATAAATGATCCAAAAGACGGGGAAACTTATTATTTGAGAGTAAATACCCGAGTATTGGAAGGGAAGCTTGAATCCCCTCATGCCATACTAACGACAGAGCACGTGTACATCGGAAAAGACGTGTTTCCGCACGGCGTCGATTACGATGCGGAAATCCCAAATGCAGTGCTGCAGATTGCAAACAATAAATTAGAGCAATTGCAAAAAGCGCTGAGATGACAAGGGGTTTTAACCCATGAAAACGACCCGGCATAGAGGAACGCCTGATTTCATTCTTCTTGTCCTGACATTTTTGCTGGTAGGATTTGGCGTTGTAATGGTATTCAGCGCCAGTTCAGCCACCTCCGCTTATCACTTTAATGATCCGTTTTATTATACGAAGCGTCAGATTATGTGGGCAGTCCTAGGCATTGCAGTGATGCTGCTGTTGATGAACATTCCTTACCGCAAATTAAGGCCGCTTGCCTTCCCCGCATTTGCCATCGTTATCGTCTTGCTCGTGCTTGTGCTCATGCGGGATCCGATCTATGGTTCAAGAAGATGGTTCAGCATCGGGCCGTTCGGCTTGCAGCCTTCTGAATTTGCGAAATTGGGCATCATCTTGTATTTCGCCCATTTGATTTCCAAAAAAGGAGAAAAAGTGCGGGATTTTCAGAAAGGTTTGCTTCCGCTGTTAATCATCGCGGCCATCACTGCCGGCTTAATCATGATGCAGCCTGATTTTGGCGCCACGGCTATCTTTTTGTGCTGCGCCATGGCCGTTATTATCGCCGGCGGAGTCAACCTGAAGCATTTTTTTGCCGTATCGCTGGCAGGGGGAAGCCTTGCCGCTGCATTCATCAGTTTCAATCTGCTCTTTTCAGACCGTTTCGAATACATTAAATTCCGAGTGACGTCTTTCCTTGACCCATGGCAAGATCCTTATAATACCGGATACAATTTAATCCACTCTCTGCTTGCCTTTGGTCATGGAGGCACATTCGGGGCAGGCATCGGACAAAGCATTCAGAAGCTGCATTACCTGCCTTTTACGCACAATGACTTTATTTTGCCGGTCATCGGCGAGGAGCTTGGCTTTATTGGGCTGGTTACTTTTCTTCTCATCTACCTCTTTTTTTTGTGGAGGGCATTGCTGATCGGATTGCGAAGCAAGGATCA
>CALKAN010000184.1 GCA_937983035.1 uncultured Paenibacillaceae bacterium
GCGCGGTCGTGAATAACCCGTCTGGGATCATTGCCGATGAGCCAACTGGAAACCTCGATCCGGATACTTCGTGGGAAATCATGCACTTGCTGGAGAAAATCAACTTTCGAGGCACGACGATCGTCATGGCCACCCATAATAAAGAGATTGTCAACAAGATGCGCAAGCGCGTCATCGCCATCGAGAACGGCGAAATCGTGCGGGACGAAGAAAGAGGGGAGTACGGCTATGAAATTTAATACGGCGGTGCGCCATTTGCGGGAAGGGTTTCGCAATGTTTGGCGCAATGGCTGGATGTCTTTTGCCTCCACGAGCGCCATCGCTATTTCCCTCTTCATTTTGGGCGTTTTTCTCCTTCTTACGCTGAACATTAATTATTTGACAGAACAGCTGGAAAGCCAGGTGGAAATTCGAGTTTATCTGGATGTGAATTTAACCGGAGAGCAAGTGCTGAAGATCCAAAATCAAATCGGCGGGCTGCCGAATGTCAGCAAAGTGACTTTCGTGTCGAAAGAAGAAGGCATGAGACAATTGCGTGAAACGCTGGGGGATATCGTGGAAGGTTACGAAGGAGATCGCAATCCTCTGCCCGATTCTTTCATCGTTGAAGTGAATGAGCCGAGAAATGTAGATGAAGTTGCTGAACGCATCAATCAGTTGAATGAGGGACAAGCCCACAATCCGATTCATCAAGTGCAATACGGTCAGGATACGGTTGAGCGATTGTTTCAGATTACGGATGCCATCCGCAAAGTTGGTTTGATTTTGGTGGCTGGTCTCGCTTTTACAGCGATGTTTTTAATTTCAAATACGATTAAGTTGACCATTGTTGCAAGGCAGAGGGAGATCGGCATCATGAAGCTCGTCGGCGCGACGAACTCATTCATCCGCTGGCCGTTCTTTATCGAGGGCGCCATTTTGGGCATCGTCGGTTCAGCCATTCCAGTTGCAGTGATTTTGTACGGCTACAGCTTGCTGCTGGAGATGAGCCGAGTGGAAATGGGACTGATGTATATTGAAATGATTCCATTGCAAGAGATCGGACTTCAATTGACCTTGCTGTTGTTAGGAATTGGAGTGCTGATTGGCATTTGGGGAAGCACGCTTTCCGTTCGCAAATTTTTGAAAGTATAGCGCTGTGAATGCAAACGGCTGGAAATCAATGATATCGCATAGATAAATTGTCAGGGAGCAAGGAGGAGCGAAGGTTGAGAAAGAAGCTGTTATCAGCAATAGGCATAAGCCTGCTGGCAGGCGCGATATTGTTTCATCCTGCAGAGGCGAATTCAGATTTGGCCAGAATTGAACGGGAATTGAAGCAGCTGCAACAGCAAAAGGCGGAATCGCAGAAGCGAATGAATGAAGCGGCGCAAAGAATAACCAGCATTCAACAGCAGATTCAGAACGAACAGCGCAGCTTGAGCCAACTTGTGGAAGAAATTGACCAAACTGCGATGGCGATGCGTGAACTGCAAAACAGCATCGATGAGCAAGAGGCTGCTTTAAGCCAGAAGGAAGTGGAATTGGAAGAAGCAGTGCAGCGGATTGAGGCCAGAGACAAATTGCTTCAGTCGCGTTTGCGTCTGATTTACATGAACGGATCGGTCTCCTATTTGGAAGTGTTGATGGAATCGACCAGCTTCTCAGATTTTTTGGACCGATTTAACGCGCTGCGTTCTTTGGCAAACCAAGATAAAGACATGCTGGAAGCGAACAAGCGCGACAAACAGTTGATCGAAGAGCAGAAATTGGAGATCGAAGGTTTGATCGCATCACTCACGTCCAAATATGACGAGATGGAACTTCTGCAGCAAAGCTTGCTGCAAAAGCAGAAACAGAAAGAAGTCATGATCGCCAGCTTGGAGCAAGAACAGCATCACCTAGAGCATTATACGGCCGAGCAGGAACAAATTTTGCTGCAATCCGCCAGAAGAGAAGCTGAGCTCATTCGTGAGAAGCAGCGGATTGAAACGGTATATAAAGGCGGCAAGCTGGGATACCCGCTGGCACAGACTTATCGCGTTACGTCTGATTACGGTTATCGCGTTGACCCGATCACAGGGAAAAGAGGCGCTTTTCATAACGGGATCGACTTTGGCGCTCCGAATGGAGCGGATATACTTGCGGCAGAAGGCGGTACGGTGATCACAGCGGAATGGTACGGAGGATTCGGAAATACGGTGATCATCGATCACGGCGGCGGATTATGGACTTTATACGCACACATTCGTCCTGGGGGCATATTAGTGTCCAAAGGAGAAAAAGTTAAAAAAGGGCAAAAAATTGCCGAGGTAGGCACGACTGGAAGATCAACCGGGTATCATTTGCATTTTTCCGTTTATAAAAACGAAAAAGCGGTGAATCCGAGAGACTACTTGAATTTATAACTGTTTTCTGTCAAAATACAATTTTAATAATTCTTGCAAGCCTTTCATATAATAGCAAACATATCAGGCTTGCCAAAGGCGGTGCTTACATGCTTTACAGAGGACGAACAGTAGTGACGATAGCCATTCTGGCTATGCTTACGGGAAGTCTGCTGACAGTTGTATTGTCTGATGCGTCTATCTTTGCTAAAGAACAGCTGCATCATTCAGGAGATGCAACAGGAACAGAACAACAAGCCGGCGGAAAAAGAGCAAGCAGCAGTGCAATGACAGAAGAACAGCTTAGAAAAATTCAGTCTGTCTATAGATTAATCCAAACGCAATTCATCCACGAAGTGGAGTCCGAATCTGTCATTGACGGCGCGATTCGAGGCATGCTTTTATCTTTAAATGATCCATACTCCACTTACATGGATGCAGAGCAAGCAGAATATTTTCAAGACGCGGTGATCGAATCTTCTTTCTCCGGCATCGGAGCAGAAGTGACGATGCAAGACGGCAGAGTGACCGTTGTTGCCCCGATCAAAGATTCTCCGGCTGAGCGGGCCGGCGTGCGGGCAAGGGACCAAATCCTGTCCGTGAACGGAGAAAGTTTGGAAGGTTTGTCTTTGAATGAAGCCGTGATGAAAATTCGAGGCAAGAAAGGCACGCAGGCGAAACTTGAAATTTTGCGAGAGGGTCTTTCGGAACCGATTGAGATTATCGTTGTCAGAGACGATATCGATATCGAAACCGTCTTTGCGGAAATGGTCGAAGACGGCATAGGCAAGATTGAGATCCGCCAATTCGCGCAAGATACGGATAAGCGGTTTGCGGAAGAATTGGTTAAGCTGGAACAGCAAGGCATGAAAGGCTTGATTATTGATGTTCGGAATAATCCCGGGGGAATATTGCCGGTCGTTGTGAAGATGGCCAACATGTTCATTGAAGAGGGAAAGCCGATCGTGCAAGTGCAATACCGCAGCGGCTACAGAGAGCAGTTTCATGCGGACGGCCCCAAGAAACCCGGCGGTTATCCGCTCGTCGCCTTGACGAACCAAGGCAGCGCAAGCGCCTCTGAAATTTTGGCGGCATCGCTGCGCGAAGGCGCCGGAGCGATCGTTATCGGAGAGCGCACATTCGGCAAAGGCACCGTCCAGTCCACATTTAATACGGCTGTGAACGATGGCAGCCATGTGAAGCTGACAATTGCAGAATGGTTGACGCCGAAAGGAAATTCGGTGAGCGAGGACGGAGTGAAGCCTGATATTGAGGCGGCATTGCCGGATGCATATCATGTGTCGCCATTGCCAAAAGATAAAGTGCTTGAGCATGATATGGTCGGCGATGATGTCGCTGCATTGCAAGTCATGTTAGAGACGATCGGGTACGAGCTGAACCGAACTGACGGGTATTTCGATCAGCGCACTGAAGAGATGTTGAAGAAATTCCAGCAAGAACATGAGCTGGAGCCGACGGGCAAAGTGGATAAATCGACAGCAGCAGCTTTGGAAGCAGCGGTGATTGAAGAACTGTCCAAGCCGGAGAACGATACGCAATATCAACGGGCGCTTTCATATTTAAATGAAGTATTGCAATCTGCAAACGGCAGATGATTGAAATGATCTGCAGCAGGATTTCATCACCAGCTTGTCGAATAAACAGGAAGCGGGAAAGTCTCCCGTCTTCCTGTTTTTTAATGTCTCCGCTCAAGGAGCGGTTGATGATGGATGGCCAGATAAACTTAATATTGCTTGGCTGTGAAGTGATATTGGAGAAAGGATAAGAAGCATATGAATGAAGCAAGCGAGTTGTTCTTGTCACTGGGGCGCGCATCGGCGCAGTGGCTGTTAAACCCATTTTATTACATCGCTGTCATTATGATTGTTTTGCAGTATCGAAGACAAATTTATTTGGAAAGAAAATTGTTCCATACCAGGCTGCATTCACTGGGCGGCGAAACTTTGCGCTCGATCGGCTGGGGGCTGGCAGGCGGCCTTGCTGCCTCTCTTTTGCTGGGCTTGATCGGCGCTTCGCTGGCTCCGGAAGCCGTTTATTGGATTTGGGGAGCGGCATTGCTGGGCGTTTTATTTCGCATGCGGTTTCTTTGCATTGCTTATGCAACAGGATTGATTGCCGTGCTGCAATATGCAAGCTCTTTTATAGACAGCGCCTCAGCACCGAATTGGATGAACGGTTGGATGAATTCGCTGCTGGCATCGCTGCAGTCGATCAGCATGTCTTCTCTGCTTGCTTTCGTTGCTGTGTTGCATCTTATCGAAGGATTGTTGATTCGGTTCCAAGGAAAGCGAATGATGACTCCGCTTTTCCTTGAAGGAAAACGCGGCAAAATCGTCGGCGGTTATCAGCTGCAAGGATTTTGGCCTGTTCCTTTGTTTATGTTTTTGCCTTTATCCATGAATGAGACAGCAAGCTGGACCTCGATGCTGAACGGCGAATTATGGTCCGGAGGCTGGCAGCTTGCGGCATTGCCGGTGATGATCGGTTTCTTAGACTTGACGAAAACGAGGACGCCAAATGTTAAATTGCAAGAATCCAGTCTGCGATTAATTTTGTACAGTGTCGTCGTATTTGCGCTGGCTGTTGCAGCGGAGCTGCTGCCTTCGCTTTCGCTGCTGGCCGGACTGTTGTGTTTGCTTCTTCATGAAGCTTTGATCTATTGGAGCTATAACACGGAGACGAAAGGTTCCGCTCTGTTCGTGCATGATGCGAAAGGGCTGCGGATTTTAGGCATCATGCCGAACAGCCCCGCAGAACAACTCGGCATTCGTCCGGGTGAAATCATTGCCCGAGTCAATGACAAAATCGTACGGACGAAAGAAGACTTGCACACGGCGCTGCGGATGAATCCAGCCTTTTGCAAGTTGGAGATCATCGACTTGAATGGAGAAAATCGATTTTTGCAGCGAGCGATGTTCGCCGGCGAAAACTATCAGCTGGGCATTTTGTTGTCTCCGGATGATGAGGCCGAATATTATTTGGAATTCGAACAGCCAAAATCGATCTTCGCATATGTCCGCTTGAAATTAACCGGCTTGTTTCAAAATGAGAGAAGATCGGAAAACGCTGCAAACTTATACAGCGATGACATATTTGCAGGAAAATAACACCGATTGTTTCACAGAACATGCATTCCGTTTTTGTTTCTGTTATAATAACAGCAAGTCTGTGAAAATAGGTGATTCAACATGAATTCAATCGTGTTGCAAGATAGAAAGTTTGAACTCGTGTCAGACTTTTCCCCGCAAGGGGATCAGCCTAAAGCGATCGAGGCATTGGTAAAGAGCATTCAGTCCGGCCGCAAGCATCAGACGCTGCTGGGCGCGACGGGAACTGGGAAAACATTTACGATGGCGCATACGATTGCTCGATTGAACCGGCCTGCGCTGGTCATTGCCCATAACAAGACGCTGGCGGCTCAGTTGTACAGCGAGTTCAAATCTTTTTTTCCGAACAATGCAGTCGAATATTTCGTCAGTTATTATGACTACTATCAGCCGGAGGCTTATATCCCTTCTACGGATACGTACATTGAGAAAGACTCCAGCATTAATGATGAAATCGATAAATTGCGTCACTCTGCGACGAGCGCGTTGTTTGAGCGCAGAGACGTGATCATTGTCGCGAGCGTATCATGCATATACGGCTTAGGGTCTCCAGAAGAGTACAGGGAACTTGTGCTGTCTCTGCGCGTGGGGATGGAGAGACCGCGCAATGAAATATTGCGCAAATTGGTCGACATTCAATACCAGCGCAATGACATCAACTTTACGCGCGGCACGTTTCGCGTGCGCGGAGATGTGATTGAAATTTTCCCGGCATCGCGCGGAGAGCATGCGTTAAGAGTAGAACTGTTCGGCGATGAGATCGACCGCATTACGGAGATCGATGTGTTAACCGGTGAAATTTTGGGAGAGCGCGAGCATGTTGCCGTCTTTCCGGCTTCTCACTTCGTGACGCGGGAAGAACGCATGAAGATTGCGATCAAAAATATTGAGCGTGAATTAGAAGAAAGGCTGGCAGAACTGCGCGAACAAGGAAAGCTGCTGGAAGCTCAAAGACTTGAGCAGCGAACCCGTTATGATTTGGAAATGATGGAAGAAATGGGTTTTTGCTCCGGCATCGAGAACTACTCCGGTCCGCTGACGTTTCGTGAACGCGGAGCGACTCCTTATACCCTCTTTGATTATTTTCCCGAAGATATGTTAATTATTGTGGATGAGTCACATGCGACATTGCCGCAAATTCGAGCGATGTACAACGGTGACCGGGCAAGAAAGGAAGTGTTGGTGGAACACGGCTTTCGCCTGCCTTCCGCGCTCGATAACAGACCGTTGAAGTTTGAAGAGTTTGAACAGAAAATTACGCAAATTATTTATGTGTCAGCTACTCCGGGACCGTATGAATTGGAGAAGTGTCCGGAAATGATCGAACAGATCATTCGTCCAACCGGATTGGTCGATCCAGAGATTGAAGTGAGGAAAACCGAAGGACAGATCGATGATTTGCTCGCTGAAATTCATGAACGGGTTCAAAAAGATGAGCGGGTGCTGGTCACGACGCTGACGAAGAAAATGGCGGAAGATTTGACGGATTACATGAAAGATGCGGGCATTAAAGTCACTTACCTGCATTCGGATATCAAGACGTTGGAACGGATGGAAATATTGCGGGATTTGCGCATCGGGAACATCGATGTCATCGTCGGCATCAATTTGCTGCGGGAAGGTTTGGACTTGCCCGAAGTATCCCTGGTGGCCATTTTAGATGCGGATAAGGAAGGCTTTCTGCGGGCGGAGCGTTCGCTCATTCAAACGATTGGGCGGGCAGCGCGCAATGCGGGAGGCAAGGTCATTATGTACGCAGACAGAATCACGGATTCGATGCGCAAAGCGATCGATGAAACGGAGCGCAGAAGAAAAATTCAGATCGCCTTCAACAAAAAACACGGCATTACGCCGCAAACGGTGCGCAAGAAAGTGCAAGATTCCATCGAAGCGACGAAAGTGGCCGAGACTAAATCGCCGTATTTGGCCGGCGACAAGAAAGTCAGCAAGCTGAACAAAAAAGAGAAGCAGCAGCTGATCGAAAAATTGGAAGCCGAGATGAAGCAGGCTGCCAAACAGCTGCAATTTGAAAGAGCGGCTGAATTGCGCGATGCTTTGCTTGAATTGAAAGCAGAGTTGGAGTGAGTGGAAGAAGGAGGCAGAGCATGAACAAAGACAGCATCGTCGTCAAAGGAGCGAGAGCTCACAATTTGAAAAATATTGATGTAGAAATTCCGAGAAACCGCTTCGTTGTCATAACAGGGCTGAGCGGTTCCGGCAAATCTTCACTCGCATTCGATACGATCTATGCGGAAGGACAGAGGCGTTACGTTGAATCGCTTTCCGCCTATGCCCGGCAGTTTCTGGGCCAAATGGACAAGCCTGATGTCGATTCGATTGAAGGCTTGTCTCCTGCCATTTCCATCGATCAGAAGACGACAAGCCGAAATCCGCGTTCAACGGTCGGCACTGTGACCGAAATTTACGATTATTTGCGCCTGCTTTACGCGCGGATCGGGCGTCCGCATTGCCCGAAACACGGCATCGAGATTACGTCTCAAACCGTGGAGCAGATGGTCGATCGATTGATGGGTTATCCGGAGCGCACTCGCATGCAGATCTTGGCGCCGGTCGTTTCCGGGCGCAAAGGCGAGCATGTGAAACTGCTGCAAGATATTCGCAAGCAAGGATATGTCAGGGTTCGCGTTGACGGGGAAATCAGGGATTTGTCCGAGGATATACAGCTGGAAAAGAATAAGAAGCACTCGATTGAAGTCGTCATCGACCGCATCGTCGTCAAGGACGATATTCATTCTCGATTGGCTGACTCATTGGAAACAGCCTTAGAGCTGGGAGAAGGCCGGGTCATCGTCGATGTGATCGGAGAAGAAGAGCTGCTTTTCAGCTCTAATTTTGCATGCCCGGAATGCGGCTTCAGCATCGAAGAGCTCGCGCCGCGCATGTTTTCATTTAACAGCCCGTACGGAGCTTGTTCCTCTTGCGACGGACTCGGATTCAATCAGTCTGTCGATCCCGATTTGCTGATTCCGGATAAGAGCAAGACGATTTTGGAGGGCGCATTCGAAGCATGGGCCGGGAGCACGTCCAATTATTATCCGCAATTTCTGAAAGCGGTCTGTGATCATTTTAACATTCCGATGGACGTTCCGGTTTCTGAATTAAGCGACGAGCACATGCAAGTGCTGTTATACGGTTCGAACGGAGAACGCGTCCATTTTCGGTACCAAAATGATTTCGGGCTTTCGAAAGAGGCTTATGTGCCGTTTGAAGGAATATGCAATAACTTGGAGCGGCGTTACCGGGAAACAGCTTCATCCGGCATCCGGGAATTCATTGAAGGCTTTATGAGTTCAAAGCCGTGTTCCTCCTGCAAAGGCAAGCGGCTTCGCCCCGAAACGTTGGCGGTTACGATTGCGGGCAAGAACATCGCCGACGTGACTGAATATTCGATTAAAGACGCATACCGCTTTTTTGATGAGCTTCAGTTAACCGAGAAGGAAAAGTCCATTGCCCGTTTAGTTCTAAGGGAAATTCAAGCGCGCCTTACTTTTTTGAAAGATGTAGGCTTGGACTACTTAACCTTGAACCGGGCGGCCGGCACGCTGTCCGGGGGAGAAGCTCAGCGCATCCGGCTGGCTACCCAAATCGGTTCTAAATTGACAGGCGTGTTGTATGTGCTGGATGAGCCGAGCATCGGCTTGCATCAACGGGACAATGACCGCTTAATTCGCACGCTTGGAAACATGAGAGACTTGGGTAATACGCTCATTGTAGTTGAGCATGATGAAGATACGATGCTGGCAGCAGACTATATCGTAGACATCGGCCCCGGCGCCGGCATTCACGGCGGACAAATCGTCGCGACAGGAACGCCGGAAGAAGTGATGAATAATGAACATTCATTAACCGGACAATATTTGAGCGGCAAGAAGTTCATTCCTGTGCCGGCAGAGCGCCGCAAGCCGAACGGGAAATGGCTGGAAGTGATCGGCGCAAAAGAAAACAATTTAAAAAATATTAACGTAAAAATTCCGCTCGGCGTTTTTACTTGCGTTACCGGAGTGTCCGGCTCAGGCAAGAGCACGCTCATTAATGAGATTTTATACAAGCGGCTGGCCAAGGAACTGAATCGCGCCCGCGTCAAGCCCGGCGCGCACAAAGAAGTGAAAGGGCTGGAGCATATCGATAAAGTGGTCGACATCGACCAGTCTCCAATCGGCCGAACGCCGCGGTCGAATCCAGCGACTTATACCGGCGTGTTCGATGATATTCGCGATATTTTCTCTGCGGTGCCGGAAGCGAAAGTGCGCGGTTACAAGAAAGGGCGTTTCAGTTTCAACGTGAAAGGCGGCCGCTGCGAAGCTTGCCGCGGGGACGGGATTATCAAAATTGAAATGCACTTTTTGCCCGATGTTTACGTGCCTTGCGAGATATGCAAAGGAAAAAGGTATAACAGGGAGACGCTGGAAGTAAAATATAAAGGCAAGAGCATCGCAGATATTTTGGAAATGACGATTGATGATGCCTGGGAGTTTTTCAAAAACATTCCGCGGATTGAGCGAAAGCTGAAGACGCTGATCGATGTCGGCCTCGGCTACATGAAAGTGGGGCAGCCGGCGACGACGCTGTCTGGAGGAGAAGCTCAGCGCGTGAAACTCGCTTCTGAATTGTATCGTCGCAGCACGGGAAAGACGGTTTATATTTTGGACGAGCCGACAACGGGGCTGCATGTCGATGACATTGACCGTTTGCTGAAAGTGCTGCATCGCCTTGTCGAAAACGGCGACACTGTGATCGTCATCGAACATAATTTGGATGTCATTAAGACGGCGGATTATATTCTTGACCTGGGCCCTGAAGGCGGCAGCGGCGGCGGACAGCTGATCGCAAGCGGAACGCCGGAGGAAGTGGCGGATCACAGCCAATCTTATACCGGCCGCTATTTAAAGCCGGTGCTGGAACGCGACAAAGCAAGGGCTGAATTGAAACAGCCGGCTGATGCCGCAGTCAAATAATGGTGACAAACTTGTTAACGAATCGACAAAGAACTTGCACTTCCCTATTACTACAGCTAATATATAATTTAGGTATTTTGTGAGAAAAAGGAGGGCGCCGCATGTTATTCGCGGAGGAAGCTGCGGTCGGAACAAGCACATTTACTGGTTTTGACATTTTTATGGTGCTTTTTACTATTTTGTTAGTCATAGCTGCTTATCGGACCATTACAGCGAAAGAGAGAAATTTGTTCGCTATTGGCTTTACATTAGTCAGCTTAGCTGTATTTTTATTTTTGGATGCCGTTATGGTCCTGGGGTGGCTTGGCATTTTGTAATGAAGAAAAAACCTTTTGCGCATATGCTTGCATATGGCAAAAGGTTTTTAACTTTTAACCGAAAGTTATGCCCACCACATTTCTCCCAATGATTCCCGGATCAGCACTTGCTGCAAGTTTTCCACCGCTTTTGTAAAACCTTCTTCGATCGACATCAAGCCGTCTTCATGTTCAATGCTGACCACGCCGTCATAACCGTAAAGACGAAGCGTGCTGATAATATCGGCCCAAGTTTTCAGATCATGCCCGTAGCCGACGGTGCGGAATTGCCAGGCCCGGTCTTGCATGTTCGTGTAAGATTGCATGTCCGTTAAACCGTGCATGTTGACATTGTTTTGGTCAATCGTCGTGTCCTTGGCATGGAAATGATGGATCGCTCCTGCTTTGCCGAGAATTTTAATCGCTTCCACAGGATCGATGCCTTGCCACCACATATGGCTCGGGTCTAAATTGGCTCCGATCGCTTCACCTGTCGCTTCTCTCAATCGCAGCATCGTTGCGGGCGTATGTACGGAGAATCCGCCGTGCAGCTCCAGTCCGATCTTTACCCCGCGCTCTGTCGCATACTCATTGATTTCTTTCCAGTACGGAATGACTTTCTCTGCCCAGCGCCACTTTAATATTCCGTCATAACCCGGAGGCCCGTATGCCGTCGGATT
>CALKAN010000185.1 GCA_937983035.1 uncultured Paenibacillaceae bacterium
AATGCCGATTTTGCCGACGCCTTCGACATTTTCAGGAGTTACGGTCAACTCTACGTTTTCCTTCTTGCGGATCACAACCCAATTCATCCGCTTGCCGGGCGATTCGGCAATCAATTGCTGCAGCTTTTCGCTGGAGCCGCCGATCGCTGTGCCGTTTATCGTGTACACAATATCGTTGTCTTGCAATCCTGCCGCTTCCGCAGGCGTATCTTCATATACATGGCCTACCAACACATAAGACGGATTCTCAACTGGAACGCCGCTCATCATAATGAACACGAAAAACAATGCAGCAGCCAATAAAATATTCATCATCGGTCCGGCAAAAATAATCATGGCGCGCTGCCTGACCGTCTTGCTGCCGAATTGACGATTCCAAGGAGCAATTTGAATTTCTTCTCCTCTGGCGATCATCATCGCTTGAGGATCGACTTCGAAACGCTCAATGTCTCCGTCAATATCCAGAGCGATTTGCAATTTATGTTCTAAGTCGATAAATTCAACGGTGCCTGTCACCACATCCGTGCGCTGGTCTAACTTATCCAAATACAAATGCGTGACGCGATTTCCTTTCAAGCGAACAGCAACCGTCTGACCTTGATTCACTTGCACGAGTTCTGGGTCTTCTCCTGCCATCCGCACATAGCCGCCGGCAGGAAACAAACGAAACGTGTACCGCGTTTCTCCTTTTTTGAAAGAGAAAATTTTCGGGCCGAATCCGATCGCAAATTCCCGGGCCAGCACGCCGGCGCGTCTAGCGAAGTAAAAGTGCCCCCATTCATGCACGCTGACTAAAACAAAAAACATGACTATCGCTATTAAAATGACTTCAACCGTCATCATTGTCACTTCCTTCGCCAAGGTTTGCAAGGTTGTTATTAGATTACCATTTTTAAGCTTGACAATACAAGCTTATAACAAACCTTGCCTGCATATTCATATTTTATATGAATCAGCGATTTCGCGCGCCCATGCATCCGCGGCCAATATTTCGTCCAAGTCCGGAGCATCCGTGTTCACATGGTTTTCCAATGCATGATAAATGACTGCTTCGATATCCAAAAACTCGATTTCGCCTGCCAAAAAACGATGCACAGCGATCTCATTCGCGGCATTATACACTGCTGGAGCCGTGCCTCCTGCTTCTCCGGCTTCATAAGCCATCTTTAAGCATGGAAAACGTTCGAAATCCATCTCTTGAAAGTGCAAAGAAACAATCTCGGCCAAATTCAATCGCGGCGATGGAGATTCAAACCGGTCAGGATAGGTCAGCGCATATTGAATCGGGATTCTCATATCCGGCAAGCCTAATTGCGCGATGATGCTGTGATCTTTGAACTCCACAAACGAGTGCACGATGCTCTCATGATGAATCAACACGTCAATTTGCTCATACGGAAGATCAAACAGCCAATGAGCCTCGATCACTTCAAGGCCTTTATTGCACATCGTCGCGGAATCAATCGTGATTTTGGCTCCCATGGACCAGTTCGGATGGTTTAGTGCTTCTGCTGCCGTTACGCCTTTCAATTGATCGCGGGTGCGATCTCGAAACGCGCCGCCCGAGGCCGTTAACGTAATTTTCTTTACATGATGTTGGCGTTCCCCGTTCAAACATTGAAATATAGCAGAATGTTCGCTGTCAATTGGCAGTATGTCAACGCCTTTTTCCTTCGCTGCCTTCATGACGATGTGCCCGCCGGAAACGAGCGTTTCCTTATTCGCCAGTCCAATCTTCTTTCTTGCTTCGATGGCGGCGAGCGTAGGCGCCAGTCCTTGACTGCCTACGACGGCATTCACAACATAGTCTGCAGCATTGCCTGCGGCAATTTCGAGCAGCCCCTGCTCACCGTAATACACTTTTACATGCGATGGAATATGTATTTTCAACTGATCGGCCAATTGTTTCGTAGCAACCGACACGTATTTCGGTTGAAACAAAGAAACTTGCTTAATCAGCAAGTCCAGATTGCTTCCCGCAGCTAATGCTTCAACTTTAAACCGCTCTGGATTTGCTGCAATCACGTCCAAAGTTTGCGTTCCAATGGATCCTGTGGAACCGATTATCGATACTGAAGTCGTCATTTCAGCCTCCAAGCAAGAAATAAATCAATGGGAATACGATGATCCAGCTGTCGCACCGGTCGAGAATGCCCCCGTGACCAGGCAGCAGATTCCCTGTATCTTTAATGTTCGCTGCTCTTTTATAAGCAGATTGAATCAAATCACCCGCCTGGGCCGCGCATCCAATCACGATGCCCAAACCTGCGGCTGTGAGATATGGAAATTTGTCAGAATAAAACAGCGAGAATACGCTCGCCGCAAGCAACGCGAATACTAACCCTCCAACTGCGCCCTCCACCGTCTTCTTCGGGCTGATCGCAGGGCAGAGCGGAGTTTTTCCAAACTTGCGTCCGACCAAATAAGCGCCGGAATCGGTCGCCCAAATGCAGGCAAACACAAAAACAGCCCACAACAGTCCAAATTGTTCTTCATTGAGTCTTATGTGCAGCATTGAATAAAAACCGAATCCGACATACACTGCTCCAACCAGCAAGACCGAAACACGCTGCAGCGTAATTTTATTTCTGGTCAGCACGGTCGCAGCCATCAATCCAAGCATGATGAACCAAACGATCTGCTCCGAATTCATATTGAAACGCCAGCCTGTCAGCGGCCACGGCACAACTAGACAAATCATGCCGATCATGCCGATCCAGGAAGCGACGCTTGTCAATTTAAAACGATTTAATTTTAAAAACTCAACATAACCAATCAGCGACATGATAAAAATGATGGCCAAATAAAAAAATCCGCCTAAATATAATAATAACAGAAAACCGGATGCTGCAATCATGCCGGTGATCAATCTTTGCTTCAAGGCCATCCCTCCGCATCAAATTTGGAAAGCCAAGATCGGAACGCGCCTGATTATAATGCTCCATATCGCCGGTGGCGGCACTGATACTGCTTCACGGCTTCATAAAAATCTTCTTCTTTAAAATCAGGCCAATATACGTCAGTAAACCACAGTTCGGTATAGGCCAGCTGCCACAGCATAAAATTGCTGATTCTCATTTCACCGCTCGTTCGAATCAACAAGTCCGGCTCAGGCAAAGCTTGCGTCTGCAAATAGGAAGCATACAGTTCTTCGGTGATCTCATCTGCCTGAACTTTGCCTGCTTCCACATCTTTCACCAATTGCTGAATGCCGGTAATCATTTCTTTGCGGCTGCCGTAATTGATGGCAAAATTCAGAATCATTCCATCATTGCCGCGCGTTAATTCAATGGCCTTCTCGATCGGATCCAAGGCATAATCGGGCAAATCTTCCTTGTACCCAATCATGCGCACCTGTATGTTGTTATCCATTAATTCTTGAATTTCAACTGGAAAAAATTCTTGCGGCAAACTCATCAAAAAATTAATTTCTTCTTTCGGCCTCTTCCAATTTTCCGTAGAAAAAGCATACAGCGTCAATACTTTGATATTGAGACGATTCGCCGCCATCACGATTTTTTTCACATTTTTCATGCCTGACCTGTGGCCGGCTGACCTGGGAAGTCCATGCTTCTTGGCCCACCTGCCGTTGCCGTCCATGATGATGGCCACATGCTCCGGAATCACTCCGTTTTCAACCAATGAAAGATCATTTTTAGATGATCTTGGCGATCGAATTTTTTCTTTCAACCAATGTAACATCCTTTTGTTCCCCCAAAAAAGGATAACCTCGGCAGATAACCCGGTTCTGTCCTCTAAGTAATATAAAACCCCGCCAAAGCAGGGGGGTATTTCCAACCTAGAATAGCAAAGGATGTAATTACACTTCCATGATTTCTTTTTCTTTATCATCCAAAATGTTGTCGATTTCTTTCACATAGCGGTCAGTCATTTTTTGGATGTCGTCTTGTTGGCGTCTTGATTCATCTTCTGAAATGTCTGTTCTCTCCAGTTTTTTGCTCTTTTCATTAGCATCCCTGCGAATGTTGCGTACGGCAACTTTTGCTTCTTCGCCGAATTTTTTGGCTGTTTTGACAAGCTCTGCTCTTCGCTCTTCCGTTAAAGGAGGGATATTGATGCGGATGACGTCCCCGTCATTGGTAGGCGTAAGTCCCAGATCTGATTTAAGAATCGCTTTTTCAATCGAACCCAGCGTTGACTTGTCCCAAGGCTGAATCAAAATCGTTCTGGGATCTGGAGTACTGATATTTCCAGTCTGATTAATCGGCGTCGGGACGCCGTAATAGTCCACTTGCACACGTTCCAGCAAAGCTGGATTCGCACGGCCTGCCCGCAATGTGGAAAGTTCTTTTTTCAATGCTTGCACAGCTTTTTTCATGCGATCTTCTGCATTGTTTTTTACCGTTTGCGGCATATTAACGCGCACTCCCTTCAGATTGAACGATTGTTCCAATTTTTTCGCCAAGCACTACGCGCTTGATGTTTCCTTTTTCAGTAATTGAAAACACAATGAGAGGAATGTTATTGTCCATGCACAGAGACGAAGCAGTTGAATCCATGACGCCCAAGCTCTTATTCAACACGTCCATGTACGTAAGCGTATCGTATTTTTCAGCTGTTTCATCAATGAAAGGATCGGCGGAATATACGCCATCGACTTTGTTCTTCGCCATCAAGATGACTTCTGCTTCAATTTCTGCTGCTCGAAGCGCTGCTGTCGTATCCGTCGAAAAGAATGGATTTCCTGTTCCTGCTGCAAAAATGACGACTCTGCCTTTCTCCAAATGGCGAATCGCGCGGCGCCGAATATACGGTTCTGCAATTTGCTTCATTTCGATTGAAGTTTGCACACGCGTCGGAACTCCAATTTTCTCCAATGAATCCTGAAGTGCCAATGAATTCATGACGGTCGCCAGCATTCCCATGTAATCTGCGGTCGCTCTGTCTATGCCCTGCTCGCTTCCGGCAATTCCTCGCCAAATGTTTCCGCCGCCCACAACAATGGCAACTTCCACGCCAAGATCTACCACTTCTTTCACTTGCTGGGCAACGGAGGAAATCATGTCGGCTTCAATGCCGAATCCGCGCTTGCCGGACAACGCTTCGCCACTGAGTTTTAATATGACTCGCTTGTATTTCGGCTTCAATTCCAACTGACGAACCTCCTGTATCATAACTCTCTCTATGATGTCGCAACAGTGTTGATGAAAAAGCAGGAACACAAACTAGATGTGTTCCCACTTCGCTGATGCCCGCATTACAACTTGGCTTGTGCCATAACTTCTTCTGCGAAGTTTTCTTCTTTCTTCTCCAAGCCCTCGCCAAGTTCAAAACGAGCAAAACGGCGTACAGTGATGTTTTCACCGATCACGGCGATTTTTTCATTAATCAGCTCAGCAACCGTTTTGTCCGGGTCTTTGATGAATTTTTGTTCATACAAACATACTTCTTCATAATACTTGTTCAAGCGGCCTTCGACGATTTTTTCCGCAATATGCTCCGGCTTTCCTTCATTCAACGCTTGTGTTTTCAAGATTTCACGCTCTTTGTCGAGCTCTTCTTGAGGCACGTCTTCCCTGCGAACATATTTCGGATTGTCTGCCGCAATTTGCATGGCAATATCTTTTACCAACTGTTGGAATTGGTCGGTTTTCACAACGAAGTCCGTCTCGCAGTTTACTTCAACGAGCACGCCGATGCGGCCGCCTGCGTGTATGTAAGATTCGACAAGTCCTTCCGTTGCGATGCGCCCAGCTTTCTTGGCGGCAGCGGACAATCCTTTCTCGCGCAGGATCTGTGCAGCTTTCTCCATGTCACCGCCTGCTTCTTCGAGCGCTTTTTTGCAATCGAGCATGCCTGCTCCAGTTTTCTCTCTTAATTCTTTCACACTTGCTGCGGAAACAGCCATGGTGATGACCTCCTCTTTAAATAAGTTTCAAAAAAAGAGGGCAGTGACAGGTTGCAAAACCTTTCAAACCACCCTTCACTTCAGAGGCTGCGTTGCCCCGTCATATCATGTTTAAGCTGTCGTCTCTTCTCCTTGATGCGCTTCAATGACAGCATCTGCCATCTTGGATGTGAGCAGTTTGACTGCGCGAATCGCATCATCGTTGCCCGGAATGACCACATCGATCTCATCCGGATCACAGTTCGTATCCACAATCGCCACGATCGGGATGCCGAGCTTGCGGGCTTCTGCTACTGCAATCCGCTCTTTGCGCGGATCGATGATAAAGAGCGCATCCGGCAATTTGCGCATGCCTTTAATGCCGCCCAAAAATTTCTCCAAGCGAGACTTTTCTTTATTGAGCAAAATGACTTCTTTCTTAGGAAGCACATCGAACACGCCTTCTTCTTCCATCTTTTCCAATTCATACAAACGGTCAATGCGCTTCTGAATCGTTTCGAAGTTGGTGAGCGTGCCGCCAAGCCATCTTTGGTTAATATAAAACATGCCGCAGCGTTCTGCTTCTTCTTTCACAGAATCCTGCGCTTGTTTCTTTGTTCCCACAAACAGAATCGTTCCATTGTTTTCTGCAATGTTGCGAACAAAGTTGTAGGCTTCTTCCACCTTTTTGACTGTCTTTTGCAAATCAATAATGTAAATGCCGTTTCTTTCCGTGAAGATGTAACGCTCCATTTTCGGGTTCCAGCGGCGTGTCTGGTGTCCGAAATGCACTCCAGCTTCAAGCAGCTGTTTCATGGAGATCACTGCCATCTTCACCCACCTCCTTTATATTGGTTTTGGAACCTCCGCTCATTTCATCTCCCGGCAG
>CALKAN010000186.1 GCA_937983035.1 uncultured Paenibacillaceae bacterium
TTCCGCCCGTATATTCAAATACATGGTTTACGTTCAATTCATCGCAGGGATTATATATGAACAAGGTGCAGCTTGTTTCTGTGCAGATTTAACCGCCAGTCCGCTGATGGTGGATTGGAACAAGTGCTTGGCTGCTCATTTAGCTCCGATCCCAGGATTAAAGATTGGCATGATCGAATCGAACGGGGCGCAAAATTATCGGAACTGGCCCATGATGGAAGAGGCTCATCCGTGCGGAAAAGCATCTTGGACACGGGTGAACAAAGGCGCCTATGAATTAGATGACGCTTTTTATGCGAAGAGCGGCGGGGCGTTTGCTTTGTCTGAACATTATTTTTAGCCTGTTTCAAGCAGGTTCATGAAGGATGTTTGCATGCTCTGCAATTGTGAAAGTCATTTTCCAATAAAAATAACAACGGCAGGTGCATTTGCAAGAACGCATTTGCATCTGTCGTTCAAGATGAGAATTGAGGTGACGGCGTTGACGGTGCGGCAGTTTTCGGAAAAATTAACATTTTATCAAGATCATATGGAGCGCTGCTTGCTTCCATTCTGGGAAAAAGCATTGGATCATGAAAATGGCGGGGTTTATACTTGTTTTGACAATTCAGGCGAACATTTGATCAGCAAAGATAAATTTACATGGTCGCAAGGTCGATTTTTGTGGCTGTGGTCGCGGCTTGCTGCGATGTTTCAGACCGGGATGCTGAATGGGGATGCGGACGCTTATGTCAGGCATGCAAAGAAAACGTTTTCATTTATTGAAAGGCATGCTTTTCTTGAAAACGGAAACTGTGCATTTTTGTTGTCGGAAACTGGTGAGAAAAAAGAACCTGTCCCTGGCCAAGGATATGATACGAGCTTTTACGCAGATTGTTTTGTCATCATGGGTTATTCGGAATACGCGCGTTTAACCGGTGACCGCTCAGTATATAACCGTGCGTTGGAACAATATGATCAGTTAACGAAACGATTGGAAGCAGGCACAGTGAGAAGCGAACCTTATCCCGTGCCGGACGGGTGCGAAGCACACGGATATTCGATGATTATGTTGAATGTATCTCAGGAGCTGGCAGATACGGCAGAGTTGAAGAACTGGCCTCATGCGCAAAGGTTGAGACAACGCAGTCAGGATTATTTATGCAAAATTATGAACACGTTTATGGATGAGCAGGGCCGCGTGCGCGAAGTGCTGCCTCTGAACAGCGAAAACGATGAACTGGTCAATTCCATCTTGGTTAGACATTTAAATCCGGGACATACGATCGAATGCATGTGGTTTGTGATGGCTGAAGCGGAGAAAACAGGGAACAAAAAGATTATTGAGCTGGCAGTGAAAGCGATCAAAAAAGCTTTTGAATTAGGCTGGGACGATGAACACGGAGGATTGTTCCGTTATGTCGACTTGGAAGGCGGGAAGCCGGACGGGCAAGCTGTTGGCGGGCCTTTCGAACAACTGGTCACAGATACATGGGATACAAAATTATGGTGGCCGCACTCGGAAGCGCTTTACAGCACGCTGCTGGGCTGGCTGTTGACAAAGGATGAGGATATGCTCCGACTGCACCATCAAGTGCATGATTATGCGTTTCGCACGTTCCCGCATTCGGACCCATCGATCGGAGAATGGATTCAGATCCGCAGCCGCGCCGGCGAACCGATGAATTCTGTCGTAGCTTTGCCGGTAAAAGATCCGTATCATATTTTGCGAAATTTGATGTTATGCGTCGAAAGACTCCAATCAATGCAGCGATGATTGATGTCTTTGGTGTATGGCTAGTTCTTTAGTATGATAGCTTCAGTATCTTATTTTATGACTTTTATGACATAAAAACACAATTAAAGCAACAAATTAACAATATTATAGCAATTAAAGACATGAAACCGCAATAAAAGACATTGACGGCGCTTACAAAAAAATGATATATTTTAATAGGGAATTAGATGTAAACTAGTATTATTTTTTAGGAAGAATGCCATGATTGCATTGGGGGTTGGTAACATAAAACAATGCTTGAGAAGGAATGCAAGACTTAAGTCGCAAATTTGACAAGCAAGCATCGGGGGAAAAGGGAGAGAATAATATATTTTCGGAGGTTAGATGATATGAAAATGAGAAAAATCATGATGTTACTCGTTGCGCTTAGCTTGATTTTAGTTTTGGCTGCGTGTGGAAGCGGTTCAAATGACGGCGCCAGCAGCGATCCGGCTCCGGCACCGAGCACGAACACCAGCAATAGCGGCGGCACCGATTCTGGCAGCAACAATGAGAAAAATGAAGAACCGGAAAAGCCGAAAGAACCATACACAATGGTCATTTATTCTAACTCCGGATTCCAACCGGCAGATTTTGACCATATGTTTAGAGAGCGCATCGAGGAGAAATTCCCGCACATTACGTTTGACTATATTATGAGGCAAACGGGTGCAACGATCCAAGATCTTGCAGCTACAGGCAACATTCCGGACATTATTCGCACAGACATTCCAACGTTGAAAGCTGACTTTATTGACATGGGTCTTGCTTATGACATGACCGATCTTGTAAATAAATATAATTATGATTTAGATCAATTTGAAGATTCTTTCGTGCAGGAGATCATTGATTATGTAGGCACCGGAGAACTGTACGGAATTCCTGTGCCGCCGTATTACGGACTTGTATTATACTATAATAAAGGTTTGTTCGACGCGTTTGGCGTAGAATATCCAAGAGACGGCATGACTTGGGATGAAGTATACGAATTGGCGAAAGTCATGACGCGTTCAGACGGGGATCAAATGTACCGCGGCTTCAACAGCCATCATAACTCCGTGCTCAGAGACAACCAATTGTCTCATCCGATCCTCGATCCTGAGAAAGACGGATTGGCAGACATGGATACATGGGCAAAAATTTTCCAAAACTTAAAGCGTTTTTATGATATTCCGGGCAACCAGCCTGCAGCGGACCATTCCGCTGAATCTAATCAATTTAACGAAGGCAACGTAGCATTGTATGCGTTCCAATTCAACATGCACTATGAAATTGACGAAAACATTGATTGGGATTTAGTATCTTATCCTTTAATGGAAGGCGCGCCGAAAGTTGGCGGACAACGCGGTCCGGCATATTGGTCCATTACGCAGCAAAGCGAGCATAAAGACGAAGCGATGGAAGTCATTATGGAAATGCTTCATCGTGACAACCAATTGCGTCTGTCTAAGGAAGGCGTTCCAACCGTGCTTAAAGATGAAGAGGTGCGCAAAGCTTTAGGTTCTGAAAATCCGAAATATATCGGAAAGAACACGATGGCGCTTTACTACCATCCAGCAGCAGAGCCGACGCCGAAGCGCAAACCGGGATTGGTGGATGTGCCGGGACGTACTCAAGAGCTGATCTTGCGTACTGCGTTTTGGGAAGTTGTAACTGAAGGAAAAGACATTAACACAGCTTTGAGAGAAGCTGATGAGAAGTTAAAACAAGAACTTGAAGTGCAAGCTGCATTAGAAAATTAATCGTGATGCAGGGAGCGGGTTTTTCGCTCCCTGTTTTTATGTTGAGAAGATAGATGGAAACTAACGGAAACGGACGTGCAAGCTTTTCATTCTTTCCTTCAAATGCGATCGGTCCGGCAAAACTTTTATGAAAAAGCAGGAAATGAGAGCCCTTTCGTAGAATAGAATATGCGGCAAAAGATGATTGAATGTCATATGTCTGCGACAGGTGATATATTCCGGCGTAAAATGTCTTGCCGCAGTCTGCGCAGGATGCGAAGCAATGCATGCAATAATGATAAAGAGAAAGGAAGATCATCGATGAGCAAATTAAAATTAGGCGTTATTGGCAGCGGTAACATTTTTAAATCCGCGCATTTGCCGACGTGGCTGAATCATCCCGAAGTGGAAATTGTCGCTGTCTGCGATGTGAACCGCGAGCGGGCAGAGCAGATCGCTCAGCAAGCTGGAGCGCCGCACGTATACACAGATTATCGGGATCTGCTTCAACATGATGAAATTGATATGGTCGACATATGCACCCCGAATTTGTATCATTCTGAAATCTCAGTGGCAGCATTGCAAGCTGGAAAGCATGTTTTCTGTGAGAAGCCGGATGCGGTCAATCCTGAGGAAGCGCAGAAGATGGCTGATGCAGCGAAAGAAAGCGGAAAGCTGCTGATGGTCATGCGCAACAATCGTTTCAGACCAGAATCGCTATTTTTGAAAAAGTTCATTGAAGAAGGACACTGCGGCGAGTTGTATACCGGACGATGCGGCTGGGTTCGCAGAAGAGGCATTCCGGGGAAAGGCGGCTGGTTTACGACGAAGGCGCTGTCAGGCGGCGGACCGCTGATCGATTTGGGAGTTCATTTTATCGATTTGGCGATGTGGTTTATGGGAGATCCGAAGCCGGTATCAGTAACTGGCGCTGTATACTGCAAGTTCGCGGACAGTGATTTGTCCGATTCTGTGCACAGTCAGTTCGGCGAGAAGCAAGAAGATGGGACATTTGACGTAGAAGATCTTGCCACCGGATTTATACGGTTTGAAAACGGGGCGACATTGCAAATTGAATTCAGCTGGGCATCCAACGTGGAACAGGAAATGAATTTTGTAGAATTGCGCGGCACGAAAGCAGGATTCAGCTTTAAAAATGGTGATTTAAAAATCTTTTCAGAAGCATCGGGCCAGTTAATCGATTCGACCCCGGCCATTCGAGGCAAGAACGTCTCCATTCATGGAGAAAATATTAAACATTTTGTAGATTGCGTGCAGGGAAGAGCAGAGCCGATCATTCGTCCAGAACATGGGGTGGATATGATCAAAATATTGTCCGCTATTTATCAGTCGGCAGAAGAAGGCAGAGAGATCCGTCTGTAATTTTGGATGCTTCAATGAGAGCATATTTCCTTGGAAATAAATCTGAAAGGGGTTTGTTATACGATGAAATTAGGTGTCAGCACCTACAGTTTATCAAGAGCGATCCGCTCAGGAGAGATGGACGTTCTTGGCGTGATGGAATGGATAAAGGAATTGGGCGGACAACACGTGGAGATCGTGCCCATTGGATTTGATCTGCAGGAAAACCCCGAATTAATAGATCAGATTACGGCCAAAGCAAAACAATTAAATCTCGAAATATCAAACTATGCCATCGGTGCGAATTTTGTGAAAGAGACGGAAGAACAATATCGGGCAGAAATAGAACAAGTAAAACGCCAAGTAGACATTGCGCACAAATTAGGCGTAAAAATTATGCGTCATGACGCCGCCAGCCGTCCGGTGGAACAAACGTCGATCAAGCAATTCGAAGAAGATCTGCCCAAAGTCGCGCAGGCTTGTCGAGAAATTGCCGATTATGCCGCCCAATACGGCATAACGACGAGCGTGGAAAATCACGGACGATACTTGCAAGCCAGCGATCGAGTGCAGCGGCTCATTCATGAAGTTGACCGGCCGAATTTTAAAACGACGATTGATGTCGGCAACTTTCTGTGCGTAGATGAAGATCCGGTATCCGCAGTAAAGAAAAATCTCCCTTATACTTCGAATATGATTCATTTAAAAGATTTTTATTATCGTCCGGCACACTTGAATCCCGGGGAAGGCTGGATTTTGACATCGAACGGCAATTATTTGCGCGGGGCTGTATTTGGTCAAGGAGATATAGACGTAAGACAAATATTGAAGCATCTGAAACATTCAGGTTATGAAGGATATCTGTCGCTTGAGTTCGAAGGCATGGAAGAATGCAAGCGTGGGACGCAGATCGGTTTTGACAACATTGTCCGCTTGTGGGAAGAAGTCTGATCGTTGGAACAGACCAGCTGATCCGCTGGAAATAGATTGGTGCCAATATTTTGGAAAAACGGAATTTAGGGCTGGCAGACAGAGACAAGCTGGCGCCGCAATTCGGTAAGCCGCATATCGTGCCGCTGAAGTATAAAGAACGCATAGGAAGCATCGCTTCCATGTTGAGAAGGCATTGAAAAAAATGAATAACAAGAACATAACATAGGAAGTTTTAAATAAACGAATATGTTATGTTCTTTTCTTTTTTTATGTAATAGAATCCGGAGGACGCATATTCTTTCGATTAAAACAACAGCATACAACATAATCTAAGATCATGTTGAAACAATTGAAACCTTTCAGCCAGCGGAATCGTAAATTTAAGTAAATTTTTGATCTATATAATCGGTGTGCTTGTGCCGATGCATCGATGGAGCACACGGATGTTTTAAGGGAAACAAATGACAGGATGCATCAGATGTTTCAGCATCAATTGGAATGCGGAGCGCGGGGATGCACTTGCATTGTTTCCCGCATGACGATCACGAAGGAGCTGAGGTCCATGGAAATTGTACTGACAGTGAATAATTTGGGCAAATCGTTTAAGGACAAGACCGTTTTGTCCAACATTTCTTTTGAAGTGCGGAAAGGCGAAATTATGGCGATCTTGGGGCCGAACGGCGCGGGGAAATCAACAACGATTCGCAACATTATGGGAATTATGTATCCGGATGCGGGTTCGATTACGTTCCACGGTTCGCCTTCAGGAGAAATCCCGAAGCATAAGATCGGATATTTGCCGGAGGAACGCGGAATGTATAAAAATGTAAAGGTCATGGACATTTTGCTGTATTTAGCGGAGCTGAAAGATTATCCGCTGAACAAAGCGAGAGAACGCGCGCTGGCTTATTTGAACAAGTTCGGTCTGGAAGGCAAAGACAAAGCAACGATTGAAGAATTGTCCAAAGGGATGGGGCAGAAGGTGCAGTTTATTGCTTCGATTATCCATGAACCCGAATTATTAATTTTAGATGAACCATTTTCCGGACTCGATCCGGTCAGCCAAGAACTGTTTAAAGACGAAATTCGGCAATTGGCCAAACAAGGAACGGCGATTTTGCTTTCATCTCATCAGATGAATTTGGTTGAGGAAATGGCGGATCGACTGTTCATGATTCACCGCGGGCAAAAAGTCATTTACGGAAAAATGGATGATGTCAAACGGCAATATGCGAATTTTAAATGCACAATACGAGGAGCGAATGACCGCAGCTTGCTGGAGAAGCTGCCGGATGTGGAGAGAGTGGAACAAAATGACGATGTGATCACGGTTTATTTAACAAAAGATGTTCACCCTTCCCAATGGTTAAAACATTTGCCGGAAAATTTAAACATTGAGGAGCTGTCGCTAGACCGCATTTCTCTTCATGAAATATTCATTGATATCGCTACCGATCGAAATTTATTGCTGGAAGCAGGTGAAGTCCATGCGTAATACGATGAAAGTTGCAAAGTGGGAAATCAAACGAAATTTGAAAAACAAATCGTATATTATCGGACTGTTTCTGACCCCGATCATCTTTTTGGCGATCTTCTTGATCGGCAGCTGGGTGGGCGGAGATTCGGACGATCAATTGGTCACAATGCAAGTGCTTGTTCATGATCAAATTGGCGTATATGACGTTTTGGAGCAAACGGCTGCCCAATCGGGGATTCCTTGGGAAATGGAGCAGACGGACGCAAGCGAGGCAGATGTGAGTTCCCTGCTTGAAGGCAGCGAGAATACCGCTTACTTGTTCATTGATGAACGACTGATTAACGATGGGCTCGTTCCTGTCTATACGAGCGATGAAATGCCGCCTTATTTCATGAGTCAATTGCAAGTGTTGACCGCGCCGCTGCAAGTCGTGCAATTGGAGCGATTTGGCGTCGGTGAAGAGGAAAGGGAGCTCATCGCATCCGGCATCCGCTTTGATGAACAAAAAGTTGGAGAAATGATCGGCGAAGAGACGGAAGCGGGCAGCGGCGATTTGGAAAGCATGTTAAGACGCGTCGTTCCGGGAGTGTTTGCGGGAATCATCATGCTTTCGATCGTATTTACCGGCATGGCGATCTTTACGAGCGCTTCGCAAGAAAAGAAAGATAAAATTGCGGAAATTATATTGTCATCCGTTTCACCGACTGAGCTGATGCAAGGGAAAATTATCGGCTATTTTGTATTAGGCCTCATTCAAGTGGCTGTATTCATTGCATTTTTGCTTCCCATCACGTTGTGGAAGATGGATTTTCCGATCTTGCAATATTTGCTCGTTCCTGAGCTGCTGCTTTTCGTTGCCATTTCCATCATCGGATACTTGATGTTTGCAGCGATTTTCGCCGGCATCGGCGCGACGATGGCGGATATGACGACAGCCGGAACGTTTCAAAGCATGGCGCTGATGCTGCCGTTTTTGCCTTTCTTCTTTATCGGCCCGGTCATCAGCAATCCGAGCGGCATTGTTGCTCAAGT
This sequence comes from uncultured Paenibacillaceae bacterium, assembly GCA_937983035.1. Taxonomy (GTDB): domain Bacteria; phylum Bacillota; class Bacilli; order Paenibacillales; family CALAME01; genus CALKAN01. The sequence continues at coordinate 8,282 of CALKAN010000186.1, forward strand.
CACGACTTATGTGCCGTTTACCGCGCCCGGCGTTTTGCTGATCCGGCTGACCATGCTGGAACAATGGCCGTGGACGGAAATTATCATTTCGTTGGCAGTGCTCGTCATCAGTGCATGGGTGTTTATGAAATTGGCTGGAAAAATATTTAAAGTCGGCATTCTCATGTATGGGAAAAATGCGACTCCGAAAGAAATCTGGAAATGGATTCGCAGCTAGCACGCATATACAGCTGAAAATGAAGTCCGAAGGCGGAGAGCCTTCGGATATTTTTTGCAGCAATCGAACGATTGGCAGCATCATTTGTTTGCGGTTTTTTTGGACAATTTAAAGACTTGTCTCTAATATGGAAACAGATTAATATGAAATTAGAACGAGTGAACGACTGCTCGCTCTTTAGACCGAGCATGTCACCGATTCATGAAATAACGAATTTTAAGGAGGAGAGCTGTTTTGAAAACGATTCAAGAATTAGAGGAAAAGCTGGCGACGCCTTCAGAAGCGTTGATTAAAGACATGGCAGCATTAGATGGAGACATTATGCTTCTCGGCGTTGGAGGAAAGATGGGGCCGAGCTTGGCGCGCTTGGCGATGAATGCCATTAAAGCAGCAGGCGTGGACAAGAAAGTGATCGGCGCATCCCGCTTTTCATCCGGCGGACTGAAAGAGGAATTGGAAGCTGACGGCGTGGAAACGATCAAAGTGGATTTGTTGGATGACAATCAATTGCAACAATTGCCTGATGTGAAGAATATCATATATATGGCAGGGAACAAATTCGGCACGACCGGCAACGAACATTTTACTTGGGCGATGAATGCCTACCTGCCCGGACGCGTCGCGGAGAAATTCAGAAATTCGAGAATCGTCGTGTTCTCTACAGGAAACGTCTATCCGCTTACACCTGTGAAACAAGGCGGAGCAACGGAATCCATGGCTCCAGACCCGGTAGGAGAGTATGGCCAATCTTGCTTGGGCCGGGAACGAATTTTTGAGCATTTTTCCCGCAAATATGATATTCCAATGTTCATTTACCGTCTGAACTATGCGATTGATATGCGCTACGGCGTATTGCATGAGCTGGCGAAAGCGATCAAGGAAGGGCAGCCGATCGATTTGACGATGGGCCATGCGAACTGCATCTGGCAAGGGGACGCGAATGAGATCGCGCTTCGGGCGCTCCATGTGTGCAGCACGCCGCCAGCCGTTTACAACGTGACTGGACCAGAGACGATTTCGATGCGCTGGGCAGCTCAAGTGATGGGCGAGCGCATGGGCATTGAGCCGAAATTTGTTGGAGAAGAAGCAGATACAGCACTGCTCAGCAACACTTCCAAAGCGATGAAAACGTTCGGTTATCCTTCCGTCTCCCTGCAGCAAATGTTGGAATGGACGGCAGACTGGGTAATGCAAGGCGGCGAATCATGGAATAAACCGACGCATTTCCAAGAAAGAGGAGGAAAATTCTAATATGGCACAAGTCGGAAAACAATTGACTCCAGAACAAACGAAAGCATTGCACGAAGGATTGGTCATCCCGGCGCATCCGCTGGCACTGAATGCTGAGCGGAAGCTGGATGAAAAAAGGCAGCGCGCTTTGACTCGTTACTACATCGATGCCGGATCTGGCGGCATTGCCGTAGGCGTGCACTCGACCCAATTCGAAATTCGCGATCCGGAGCACAATTTGTTTGAACCGGTGCTGCGCATGGCTGCGGAAGAAGTAGAACGCGCGAATATTTCCCGTCCTTTCATCAAAGTAGCTGGAATATGCGGACCGACGGAGCAGGCGCTGGAGGAAACGGAAATCGCGCTGCGTCTCGGGTACGATGCCGGCCTTGTCAGCATGGGAGGATTGCAGGATTGGACGGAAGAGCAGCATTTGGAACGCATTCGCAAAATCGCTGAGCGCATCCCGGTCTTCGGATTTTACTTGCAGCCTTCTGTCGGCGGACGTATTTTCAGTTATGATTTCTGGCGTCAAATGGCTGATATTCCGGGCGTCGTTGCGATTAAGATCGCTCCGTTCAACCGCTATCAAACGATTGATGTCGTGCGCGCGGTATGCAATTCGGATCGCCGGGATGAAATTGCGCTCTATACCGGAAATGACGACAATATCGTCGCCGATCTGTTGACAGAGTACAGCTTCAACGTAAACGGAAAGCAAGTTAAGAAACGGATTGTCGGAGGATTGCTTGGACATTGGGCCGTATGGACGAAAAAAGCAGTCGAGCTATTGGAAGAGATTAAAGCTGTTCGCAACGAACCGACGATTGCTGCAGAATGGCTGAAGCGGAATATTGAAGTGACGGATTCCAATGCGGCGTTCTTTGATCCGGCTCATCAGTTTGCAGGCTGCATTCCAGGCATTCATGAAGTGCTTCGCAGACAAGGCTTGCTTGAAGGAACTTGGTGCTTGAACCCGGAAGAAGTTCTTTCCCCGGGACAATCGGAAGAAATTGACCGCGTGTACAGGGATTACCCACATTTGAACGATGATGATTTCGTGAAAGAAAATTTAGCCAAATGGCTGGAGTGATTACCTCGATGGCAAGGTTTAAAGACGTCTTTTCAATCATTGGCCCGGCAATGGTCGGGCCCTCCAGTTCCCATACTGCCGGAGCCGTCCGCATTGGCAGAACGGCCCGGATTTTGTTTCAGGCGGTGCCTGAACGGGTTGACATTGTGATGTTCGGGTCTTTTGCCGAGACGGGAAAAGGCCATGGAACGGATGTCGCGCTCATTGCCGGATTGCTTGGGTATGAAACGGACGACTTGCGCATACCGGATGCCATGAAGGATGCGGCTGAGCAGGGGATGAACATCCGCTTTTCAACCGGCAAAGGTTTTGTCCGCCATCCGAATACAGTGAAACTGCAATTAAGCAATGAAACCCGCGCCCTTTCTCTGACAGGCTCGTCCATCGGCGGAGGAAACATTGAAATTACAGAAGTAAACGGTTTCAATGTGCAGTTTACAAGTTCATATCCTACGATTGTGTTGATGCATGATGATCGGCCGGGATTCATTGCCGAAGTGACCAATATACTCAGCAAAGCCGCGATCAATATCGGACGCATGGATGTGGATCGAAAAGGAAAAAATCGCGAGGCGATGACTGTAATAGAAGTTGACAGTCCTTTGCCAGCCGACGTGCTTGACCAGATTGGAGCTTTATCCCGCGTGCATGAAGTCATCAAAGTTGACCTGGCCAGTTCATCCGTGTAAGGAAATTGCCTCAGGAGGTTGAAAGATGAGATTTGATACGTTGGAGAAATTGGTAGAGGTATGCAATCAGGAAGGAAAATCCATTTCTCAGATCATGTTGGAGGATCAAGCGTTTGAATCTGGCAGAAGCGAAGAGCACGAGTTTCAGAAGATGGCGGAATATTACCAAGTAATGAAAGAAGCGGTGCGCAAAGGATTGACCGAAGATACGCGGTCACGCAGCGGATTGACCGGCGGCGATGCCCAGCGCGTCATGAAATGGGCGGAAAACGGTTCGGCTTGTTTAGGGGACGCCGCCGTCAAAGCGATGGCATATGCACTTGCGGTTTCTGAAGTCAACGCGTCCATGGGGCGCATCATTGCGAAGCCGACCGCCGGCGCTTGCGGCATCATTCCGGGTGTATTCGTCAGCGCGCCGGAACGGGTTC
>CALKAN010000187.1 GCA_937983035.1 uncultured Paenibacillaceae bacterium
GTCTTATTTTTCCTGTACCTGTTTTGCTGAAGCGTTTAGCAGCACCGCTGTGTGTTTTCATTTTAGGCATGATGCTTTCCTCCTCATAATGATTGCCTGTCGATTTTACTTCTCATTCTTGGGAGCCAAAATCATGATCATGCTGCGTCCTTCTAATTTTGGCTTTCTTTCCACTTCCGATAATTCTTTCGTATCTTCCGCTACCCGTTCCAGAATCTTGCGGCCGATATCGGCATGTGCAATTTCGCGCCCGCGAAAGCGTACCGAGCATTTCACTTTATCCCCGGCTTTTAAAAATTTGTTAACATTGCGCATCTTAGTCTGGTAACCGTGCTCCTCGATCTTAGAGCTGAAACGCACTTCCTTTAATTCAATCACCCGTTGATTCTTGCGTGCTTCCTTCTCCCTCTTCTGAAGTTCATACCGATACTTCCCGTAATCCATGATGCGGCATACAGGCGGCTTGGCATGGGGAGCGACATTCACCAGATCCAAGTTGGCTTCTTCCGCCAGGCTCAAAGCCTCTCTTAAAGACTTAACACCCAATTGTTCCCCGTCCACACCGATGACGCGGACTTCCTTTGCGCGGATCGCCTCGTTAACAAAATGATCTCTACTGATAATTATACACCTCCGAATTGATATGGGCCCATACAAAAAAAGATGGGGGCAGACATGCCCACATCTCATTGATCGCAACGATATATCACAATATCAGCCATTCGATCCTTAACCCGCCAACTTGCGTCGGTCAGGTGAGAAGCGGGCGCTTCTGCTTGTTGATCTTTATTCAGCTTTATAAACATACCATTAATTTTCCTGTTTGTCAACAATCGCTTTTATTATAGGCATTAGCGCATTAATTAGTTGAGACGACATGAACCTTTGCCGACGGATGCTGGAAACGAAGATATGGACGCATCCATTTGTAAGCGTTATACTTATAGAAACATGAACATGTAAGCGCTGCGCCAAAATCAAGCATGGCATTGTTTATGCTTAAAATCAGACACGACATGCATGCACTGCACAAGAAATGAGCTCTGCCATGCAGGAAATAGGAAGTGACGACGCATGGTCTTTTCCAGTTTAACGTTTTTGCTCGTTTTCTTGCCTTTGCTGCTGCTGATCTATTTTATAATCCCGCGGAAACACCGCATGGCACGAAATTTGGTGTTAGCGGCTTTTTCAGTGCTGTTTTATGCTTGGGGAGAGCCGCTTTATGTTTTCCTTATTATTATATCCATTGCAATTACGCATTGGGCTTCAAAGAAAATTGCCGGCGGAGTTAAATGGGGCATGATACTGGCTGTGGCTGCCAATCTCTTGCCGCTGGTTTTTTTCAAATATATCGATTTCATCATCGTTAACCTCAACCTGATTCCCGGGGTGAACCTGGCTGAAACAGAGCTGCCTCTGCCAATCGGCATCTCCTTTTACACCTTCCAAAATCTCACTTACATCATCGATCTTTATATGGGCCGGGTGAAACGGCAGCGCAATCCTTTCTATCTCGCATTGTACGTCTTTTTGTTCCCGCAGCTTGTCGCAGGACCGATCGTTCGTTATGCCAGCATTGAAGATGCGATTGAAAACCGTCGTGAAACGATGCCAGAATTCATGGCAGGACTTACCCGGTTTATTCGAGGATTGGCCAAGAAAGTGTTGATCGCCAACCAAGCCGGCTTTGTGACGGCAACGATCATGGCGCAGGAGAGCGGCAGCATCGGAACCAGCATGCTCTGGCTGGCTGTCTTTGCTTATGCGATTCAAATTTATTTTGATTTCTCCGGTTACTCCGATATGGCAATCGGCTTGGGGAGAATGGTCGGATTTCGTTTTCCAGAAAACTTTCATTATCCTTACGCATCCAAGTCTGTAACGGAATTTTGGCGAAGATGGCATATCTCATTGACCAGCTTTTTTCGAGATTATGTGTATATTCCTTTGGGAGGAAACCGGGTGTCGAAGCCAAGGTGGATCTTTAACTTTTCGCTCGTTTGGCTTCTGACCGGGATATGGCATGGCGCTTATTGGAATTTTATCTTTTGGGGCCTGTTCTATTGCGCCGTTTTGCTGGCGGAAAGATTGTGGCTCTATCGTTTATTGGAAAAAGTTCCCCGCTTGCTGGCATGGTGCTACACCTTTACTGTCACTTTATTTGCGTGGGCGATCTTCATGACCGAAACGAATCAACCCGCCGATCTGCTGCATATGCTCGGCCGAATGATCTCGTTTGAGCCGACTGTCGCGACGATCCGTTCATTAGAGCTGCAGCCGTACATTCTTTTTCTAATCCTGGGCTTCGTGCTCTCTTTTCCGATTCGTCGTCGAATCATGCAACTGCGCTTGTTTGAAAACCGCACCTTGCAAATTGCCGTCTGCGATGCAGGGGTTGTATTGCTGTATCTCTTTTGCTTGATTTATATCGTCGCAGATTCGTTTAATCCGTTTATTTATTTTAGATTTTAAAATCATTCCGCCGGGGGCTTGGACAACTTTGCTGCGTGAAGCTTCTGCTTGCTGTCCCCAATGCTCAGGAAGATCGATTGTTGACAGCTGATTCTAAGGCTTCTATTCGTTGTCCCCTATGCTCAGGAGACAGATTGAGGCCGATGCCGTTCCAACCTGATCCTCACCTGAACGATGGAGACCTTGAACGGAAAAGAACCATTCGCTCTTCAAACCATGCTTAGAAAGACAACTGGATCTGCGAACAAGCAAACCGGAACGCAGGAATCCGACAGGAGGCGTGCAAACTATGAAAACAAAAATGCCTGTGATGATCATTTTCGCCGTCACTGCGTTGATATTAGCGGCATACGTCGTGCAAGAACCGAAAAGGATCTCGGATGCCGAAGGCCGAATGCTGAAGGTTTTCTCGGATATTAAAATCGGAGAATTTGTAAACGGCAGCATGCAGGACCATTTCGAAGATGCCCTGAAAGATCAGATTGTGCAACGGAGAATGATGATTGAAACGGTCAATGCTTGGAAAGGGTTCAGCAGAAAACAATACAATGCGGCCGTTGCACAGATCAACAAAGTAAAAAATGCTGCAACCGCTCTGTTCCCGACACCCGAAGAATCGGAGCCTGCCGGCTTGCCTCCCATTCGAATTGCCAGCCGGCAGGACATTGCAACAGGATCTAAAGACAACACGGACGAACGTTCACGCGGTGATTCCATTATGCATGAAACGGAAGTTGACGTTGATGAAAATGACGCTGAACTGAGCACTGGGGGATCTGGCTATAAGCTGGAGCCTGTCGGCGATCGTTATCGCATACAAGGAACTGACTACCTTACCCTGTATCCCTGGATGGAAAATGAAGCGTACAAAAAAGCGATACGCGTCAAGACGAATCAGATTAACGAAATGGCAGAGAGATTCCCTCACGTCCGCATTTATGTTTATTACATGACGAAAGCAGAAGACTTGAATTGGTTTAACGAATCAGAGCAAATTACTAATTTTGATTACGCTGATTATGTGCGGTCCCGGCTGACGGATCAAGTAACTTTTAAAAAATTGATTTTTTCCAATTTAGAAGACTACATGGAAGCCTCATACAAAACAGACCATCATTACAATCATAAAGGCGCGCACCGAGTTTATACGGAAATTCATGAAATGATTTCCCAAGATTTCGATCTGTCTCCCGTTAAAGAACCGATTAAAGAACACGATTTTGGCAATTTGCAATGGATCGGCAGCACCGGAAAGTCAGCCGGCGTGAAAGTCGATCCTGACGTATTTCAAGCTTATGAGTACGATCTTGGCAGTTATAAGTCCTATTTAAATAACGAGCCCTTTTCTTCAAATCGATTAACGAGTTATTTGCAAGGAAACATCGCTCGCTCACCATCCAAAGATCAATACGCTCTCTTCTACGCGTCAACCAGCCGGCATCTGGTAAAACATGAATTTGATGGAAACGAGCACAATATTCTGTTCATCACTGATTCCAACAATCGGCCGATGCGGGACGTATTAGCCTCTCACTTTAAAACGATGTACATGCTGGAATACACCGCCATGAACGATTATGATCTCGACAACATCATCAAGCAAAACGACATTGACATCGTGCTGATCGCAGCCCAAAACAGATACTGGACGGACGAAAACATTCACCGAATTAATAACGGCAAGCCGTATTTATTTAAAGGATATCCTGTAAACGATCAATAAAAAGCGGCTGGCGAGGCATTTCATTGAACTGCTTCCGGGTTAACATTGCACTGCAAATTATTCAATACGGAGAAAATCCCCGAAGTGATTGCATTCATCCAGGGGCGTTAACATTGCACTGCAAATTATTCAATGCCCGTGCAGAAGCATCTGCTTCCACCGACCATTTTACTGCTTTATAAATATCGCCAGCCGTAATCAAAGCCTCTTGTCCTTCAATGCGATTCAAGAAATCTTGAGTCACATTCCTGTCAGTTGACAATCGGAACATTGCATTTGCTCTGTTTAGCTGTCACCCGATATATGTTTTGCTCTCACCCGATATAAGCGCTTACATTATAGAAAAGAACCAGCCTGAGACTTTCCTTCCGGCTGGCATGCAAAAACAATTTGCACCAACGTTTATACGTGAACCTCGCATTGATAAATCGGCAGTTTTTGCTCAACAAATTTTTCTTCATATTCAGTAAACACGTGTCCTTCCGGCGTTCCTTCCTGATGCAAATCCAATGCAATATTTTTCATTTTCAAATCCATGTCTGCGAATGTATTCAAAGAAAACTCGAACAATTTCCTGGAATCCGTGCGCAAATGAATTTGACCGCCTGGTTTCAGTATTTGCAAATACTTTTTGACAAAGTTCGGATGGGTCAGCCTCCGATGGGCATGTCTTTTCTTCGGCCACGGATCGCTGAAATTCAAATAAATTCGCTCCACTTCAGAAGGTGCAAACATTTCCTCGAGCCGTTGAACGTTCCAGCGCACATGCCTCAAATTAGCAAAAGGCTCCTCCGAAATTCCTTGTTCATCCCGAAGTTTGACCGCTTTTTCATAAGATTTTCGAACTAACTCGTCGTACATGTCGATGCCGATAAAATTAATTTCCGGATTGCGTATGCTCATCTGAGCGATAAATTGCCCTTTGCCCATCCCGAGCTCCACGTGCAGCGGATTGCTGCTGCCGAACACTTCGTTCCAACGGCCGCGGTATGCGTCCGGATTTAAAATGATGCTTTCGATTGTTTGAATAAATTCCGGCGTATCTGGTCTCGTGCGAATTCTAGACATGACGCTTTCTCCCACCATTCATTCTATTCCGCAAAACTGCATGCATGTTCTCCTCCTGTTTTTCACAGGTGAAAATGTCATGCATGTCTTTACAGGCAACTATTATAGCATAGGTTGGAGAAAACATGCACGGAGAAGAAAAACACAATCAACTTCGGTCATTCAGTGGGATTCGTTCATTTTTTATTCAGAAAAGCAGCGCATGTGCAGCCACCACTCCTTTTTTATTCCGAACCTTTTGCTTCAGCAATCATTTGATTAATCGTTTCTTCTGCATTGCGTAAAACTGTGTTTACATCCGTTTGGTTTGCGATCATTTCGTTAAACACCATCGTTAAATTAATGCTGACATTCGTCAAATGTTCAGCTCTAGCTTTTGAAGGAGCAGCCAATGGATCATAGTAAAGCGCTCGATAATTCTTCCCTTCGAGAATCGGGACATCCGCGCCGGCTTGAGCAATCACTTCTTCGCTGTCCAAAGTTGTTGCAACACCGTTTCGAGCGATAACTGTCTGATACTTTTCAGAAACCATATATTCCACCACTTCAAACGCGGCGTCTTTCATCTTTGAAGTACTTGTAATAAATAAGGACAATCCAGCAGGTTTAAATCCGGTATGCGGCCGTTCTTTAAACGTTGGAACCGATGCCATATCCCAATCCAGATCCGGCACTTCCGCCATTTGCTGAATTTGACTGACACTGAATGCCTTTACTTGCATCGCGATTTGTCCATCGATGAAATCCGTAATTTCTAAACTAGACCCCGGAATTTCATAAAATCGTTTTAAATTGTTAAAAAGTGTTGCCCACCCGTCTGTATTGATATCGGCTTTATCTTCCTCCGGGTGCAAATAATCCAAGGACAATTGATTATTTAAAAAATATGAGCCTGGCGTCCACATAGAAAATCCTTGATAAGCAACGCCGTCCTCAACGCGAGTCATCGTTTTTGCAAGTTCATAAACCTCATCCCAAGTCATCCCGTCCACCGGATAATCAACCCCAAAACGATCAAAAATATCCTTGTTATAAAGCATTGCATAGCGATTGATGGAATAAGGGAGACCGTACAGCTTTCCTTCTGCATTGGAAAATCTAGTTTGATCCAATATATTCGGCTCGAAACGACCCAAGTCGAAATTATTTTTTTCAATCAGTTCATCCAATTCGTAATGAAACCCATGCCGAATAATCGTTCCCTGTTGCAAACTGTTTGATTCATAAATAATATCCGGCAGCGTTCCGGAAGCAATTAAATCCGCATAACGTTGTCCTTCCTGAGCATTCATTACATTCAATGTAATGTGCGGCAATGCTTCTTTAATGCGGTCAACTGCATCGAAAGAGTCAAGGACTCTCCCTTGCGCACTGTAAAAAGTCAAGGATACAGGTTTTTGAGCCTCATGTTCACTGGAATGGGAACCTTTCATTTCGGATTGATTCGTTTCCGAAACATTCTCTCCGCCATTTTGTCCAACTTGATTTCCTTCATCATTGCTGCAACTTGTCATGATCGTCATGCAAACTAGCAAAATTAAAAAAAATCCCATAATTTCATCATTCAACCTCCTTTTGAAACATCCATAAACCGTCCCGCTTGTAGGAAAGCGTCGTCATCATCACTCCTTTACTTTGTCAAACGTTTAGTTGCGTTAACGAATATTTTCTTACACAAATTTGATCAAATGAACATCAAATATTGATGCATGGTTGCTTTGTCATCCGCGGCAATAAGAAGTTCATATTATTATCATACGAATGTCATTTCAAAGTAAGCACTGTAATCATCTCATCGTCCTTTAAAAATTGTTCTATTAAAAAAACGCCTCTCGGCGTTTTAAAATTGATCCAATTATGATGCAAATTAAAATTTGCTGAACTAATGCCAGATCAATCCCCATTTCCCTCAATCTGCTTTAAAGTTATAAACGGGCTTCATAATTTTGTGAATTTCCACTGCTTCTTGGATATGTTCGATAATCTCATTCATCGGCTTGTACACCATCGGGGCCTCATCCAATGTTTTCACGTTTACCGACGTTGACCACACCTTTTCCATCGCTTGCTTGAACTGTTCGACATTCAATGTTTTCTTCGCTTTGGAACGGCTCATGATGCGGCCTGCCCCGTGCGGACCGGAATAGTTCCAATCCGGATTTCCTTTTCCATACGCAATGATGCTGCCATCCCTCATATTCATCGGAATAATGACGCGTTCACCCTTCTGCGCTGAAATAGCGCCTTTTCGCACGATCATGTTTTCAATGTCAATATAGTTATGAATGGTCGTAAAACTGTCTTCAACGACGAAGCCCATGCGGGAGACGATTTCATCCACCATCGCTTTGCGGTTCCATTTTGCGTATTCCTGCGCGATCTTCATATCATTCAAATAATCTTCAAATGCCTGTCCCTGAACATAAGCGAGCTCTTTTTTGATGTTCGGCTTTTCATGCGCCATTTCCATCAATTCATCGTAAGCCCGCTTCTGGTAA
>CALKAN010000188.1 GCA_937983035.1 uncultured Paenibacillaceae bacterium
AGTGCAAATACGATTAAATCGCCCGTCTTGTGCCGATGCATTTTTTCCAGCGCTTCCAGCGTCAGCTCGCTCTCCGTTGCTTCCATGTCCAGCGCTTGTCCGCCGACCATGCCGGACGGTCCAGCTAGGCGCGACAATTCTGAAATCATTTCCAATATGTCCTCAGCCGGCAAATCAACGGTCTTTGCCGACGAAGCCAATATGTAAAATGAATGCGTCAACAACCCGTCCCCAGCCAGGATCGCCATCGCTTCGCCGAACACCCGGTGATTCGTCGGCTTGCCCCTGCGGTAATCATCATTGTCCATCGCGGGCAAATCATCGTGAATGAGCGAGTACGTATGAATCAATTCTACGGCGCAAGCTGCCGGAAGCGCCTGATCCATATTCCCGCCCATGGCATCCACCGCAGCCAGCAGCAGCAATGGCCGCATCCTCTTGCCGCCGGCCGTCAATGAATAATTCATCGACTGGAGAAGTACTTCGGGAATCGGCCAATGAGCCGGAAAGCTTTTTTCAATTTCTTTGTCTACTTTGCCGCAATATTCGTGTATAAAAGCAGTCAACGATTGCATATGATTCATCCTGTTCCATCTTTATCCAATTCGGACGAATGAAACTCTTGTTTCCTCAGTCCCTGTTCGGTTTCCATCAACATTTCAATTTTTTTCTCCACATGCTCTAACTTTTTCGTGCAAAAATTAGAAAGATGCATCCCTTCCTGAAACAATTCGATCGCCTGCTCCAGCGGGACATCGCCGCTTTCCAGCTTGCCTACAATTGTTTCCAGCTGCGCCAACGCTTCCTCAAAACTCATTTCTTTCTCCATCGTGCTCCTCCTCCATAGACCAGACTTGGCAGTCTAATTTCCCATCTGTTAAACGAACTTTTATCGGATCCCCAGGCTGCAGTTGTTTGATCGATTTAATGATCGCTTTTTCTTTCTCATCATAAACGAGACTGTAACCGCGCTGCATGACTTTAAGAGGACTGAGCGCATCAAGCTGCCTGATGTTGGATTGCAGCCGTGTTTGCCATTTCATCAAATTGTGATTTGCGCTCGTGTGCAGCTGACGGCGAAGACTGCTCACTTTTTCATGCATGTGCTTAATTCGGCCGCCTGGATGATGCGATATGATCGCTTGTTCCAATTTCATCACTTTTTGATAAGAAAATTGCAGATGCTGCTTCATGCGAAAAAGAAGCTGTTCTTGCAATCGGTCTAATTTTTGCGCAGGCTGCGCCAAATGCTTGAGCGGATCTGCAAGCACCGAACTTTTTTTCAATTGCTGCAATTTCTCTTTTTTCATCTGATATTGCGTCATCAGGCCGCGGTGCAGACGCTGCCTCATTTCCAAAAGCCGCTGTCGCAATTCCATGTGATGCGGCACGGCCAGTTCTGCTGCCGCAGTCGGCGTCGCCGCCCTTACATCAGCAACAAAATCAGCGATCGTCACGTCTGTCTCATGACCTACGGCGGAAATGACGGGAATGTTCGAATGGAAGATGCTGCGCGCGACCGACTCCTCGTTAAATGCCCACAATTCTTCCAAAGAACCGCCGCCTCGGCCGACGATCAGCACATCTGCTTCCCCAAGCTCATTCATAAGCTCGATCGCTCGGCAAATTGAGGGGGCTGCATTTTTCCCCTGCACCACCGCTGGATACAGCAATATAGACACAGACGGAAGCCTGCGCTGCAATGTCGTAATAATATCCCTGACCGCAGCGCCCGTTGGAGAAGTAATCACGCCCACCGTCCTTGGAAATGCGGGAATCTGCCGCTTGTGAGCCGGCGAAAACAGCCCTTCATTTTCCAACTTGTTTTTCAGTTGCTCATACGCCATATATAAGCTGCCGATGCCGTCCGGCTGCATGTCTTTGACATAAAATTGATACTGCCCGTCCCGCTCATAGACAGACACATCGCCAAGCGCTAAAACCATCGCGCCGTCTTTAGGCATAAATGCCAGCCTTCGGTTGAAAGAAGAAAACATGACGCACCGGATTCGGCTTTGCTGGTCTTTCAGCGTAAAATACATATGTCCGCTGGAATGATGTTTGAAATTGGAGATTTCCCCGCGCACCCATACTTGCTGAAGCGCTGGATCTTGTTCCAGCTTTTGCTTGACTGCCCTCGTCAACTCTGCGATCGTCAGCACTGCATCTGGTTTGCGCATGGATGATCAACCTAACCTTCCGCGCGGGCAGCGGCTTGAGCAGCTTTGACCGTATTGCGCATGAGCATCGTAATCGTCATCGGGCCGACTCCGCCGGGCACGGGGGTAATGTAACCGGCAATTTCCTTCACCGATTCGAAGTCCACGTCGCCGGCCAATTTGCCGTCCGGCATTCGATTAATGCCTACATCGATGACGACCGAGCCAGGCTTGACGAATTGTTTCGTAATCATGTTCGGCCTGCCGACAGCCGCAATTAAAATATCCGCTTCCCTGGTCACTTCTGCCAAGTTCGGCGTGCGGGAATGACAAATGGTCACTGTCGCATGTTCGTGCAGCAAAAGCATGGAAATCGGTTTGCCGACGATGTTGCTGCGACCGACAACAACCGCTCTTTTTCCAGCGATTTCGATGCCTGAGCGCTTTAACATTTCTATGATTCCAGCAGGCGTGCAGGCCGTGAGCGCTTCTTCGCCGATCATCAGTTTCCCGACATTGACCGGATGGAAGCCGTCCACGTCTTTGGCCGGGTCAATCGCATGAATGACTTTCTGTTCTGAAATATGATCCGGCAGCGGCATCTGCACTAAAATGCCGTGAATCCGATTGTTTTCGTTCAATCGCTGCACTAACGCGAGCAGTTCGTTTTCCGTTGCAGAAGCAGGCAGACGATGCACTTCAGAATACATTCCAAGCGCTTTGCACGCTTTCTCTTTATTGTTCACATACACTTGCGAAGCGGGATCATCGCCGACTAACACGACGGCCAAACCAGGCAAAACATCGTCTTTGCTCATTGAACTGACTTGATCTTTCAGCTCCGCTCTAATTTGACTTGACAGCTCTTTGCCGCTGATGATTTGTGCTGACATCACACATGAACCTCCTCTAAAGCTTTGCTTGAATTTTCTCTTGCTCCCGCAGCATTTTTCCGAGAACTCCGTTTACAAATTTGCCGGACTCCTCCGTGCCGAAATATTTCGCAATTTCGATCGCTTCGTTAATCACGACTTTTGGCGGGGTTTCTTGATCATAAAACATCTCATACACTGCCATGCGCAAAATTTGCAAATCGACTTTGGACAGACGGTCGGTTTTCCAGCCGGTCAAATATTCAGACAACAGATGATCGATCGCTTCCTTTCCAGCCCATGTCTGCTCCACCAGGCGGTGGATGAACGCCAGGGCCGAATCATCCGGCTGTGCTTTTTTCTTCCCTTCCTCGTCTTCCAAATCTTCAATGACGGTGCGTACAGCCTCTTGAGCAGACACATCGTTCATATCCATTAAGAACAAACTTTGCACCGCTGTTTGTCTGGCTTCTCTCCTTTTCAACCAAAACTGACCCCCTCTCTGCTAAAACCTTCTTCTGCGATTTTCCAACCAGTCCAGCCATTTAGCGGCTGCATTAGATCCTGCAGGATCCATGAGATGCCCAATAAAGGAACAAAAAGCAACGATCATGGCAAATACAAACATTTTCCAAAATCCAACAATTAAATAGAGCAATCCCAAAAATAATCCTGCCGCTATGCCAATGATGATTCCGGGTCTAGTTTGCAGCAAATCTTTCCACCGCATACGCTGCTCCCCCTATTCAACCCTGCCGCGCAGTGCAGGTTCATGAACAAGATTAGCGACAAACACGGAAACAGAGGCGACGGGTATGCCCGTAATGTCTTCGATGTACTCTTTCACCGCTTGCTGCACTTCTTCCGTAATTGCCGTAATGGAACGTTCACCGTCTACAAAAATCCTTACGATAATTTCCAGCCCGGCTGAGCTGAGCTGCACCTTCACTTTAAATTCCTGCGCTCCTTTTACTCTGGATGCCGATTTCAAAGCTAAATTGCGCAAAGTTTCCAATGAAATTCGAATATCGCCGATGTCTGTGCGCTGATCTACGGAAGGCGGGCGGTTCGCATCGCTTTTAACAGAAAGGAAAATAAAACGAATGGAAAGCAGAATCATGACCGCAAGCACGATAATCGTCGTAATGAACATCCATGAAGTTTCCCGCGCTTGCTCGAGCCAAAGCCCCGGATCGAAGGGGAGAAGTCCAAACATCAATAAAAGCATGAAGATGGAAAAAGCGCCAATGACCAAACTAAAAATAAACAATAACAAACGGTCCGTGATATAGTTCAAAAGGCTTGTCTCCTTTCACGCATGAAGTGGAAAGCCCCCTTCAGCGTGGAAGGGGGAAGCTTGAATGCTGTATCCGTTTATTTCACTCGCGAATTCTGTCCTTCGTCCTCTGTTTTCTCGATCCCTTTGAAATGTACATCATGAATATGTACGTTTACTTCCAACACAGATAAGCCTGTCATAGATTCGATGGCTTGCTTCACATTATGCTGGATGGCTCTGGACAGTTCTGGAATCGGATAGCCGTATTCCACGATGATGGAGACATCCACCGCAGCTTGCTTCTCTCCAACCTCGACTTTTACTCCTTTGGACAAGTTCTTCCTGCCCAAAAGCTCGGCAATGCCGCCGGCGAACCCTCCGCTCATGCCGGCAACGCCTTCGATTTCAATCGTAGCGAGCCCTGCGATAATCTCTACCACTTCCGGGGCGATTTGGATTCGGCCCAGATCTGTCGTTTCATAGCCAGGGGCGATTGTCGCCATTGAAGCACCTCCATGTTCCTTTTCAATAAAGAACATTATGTTCATTTAAATATATCATTATAGATACCTATTGACAAATTTATCCCTTTATGATTTCAGGATCCATCACATTGTTTTCTTCTAAAAATTTAATGTCAAAATCTCCTTGCAAAAATCGAGGATGTTCCAGCAGCCTCAAGTGGAAAGGAATCGTCGTATGAATCCCTTCAATGGCAAATTCATTGAGCGCCCTTTTCATCCGGCTGATCGCTTCGTCCCGGTCTTTCCCCCAAACGATCAGCTTTGCGATCATCGAATCATAATGCGGAGGGATCGCATAACCGGTGTACGCAGAGCTGTCCACTCGAACGCCTGGACCGCCCGGAGGCAAATAAAAATCAATCCTGCCGGCGGACGGCATGAAGTTTTTCTCCGGATTTTCCGCGTTAATGCGGCATTCAATGGCATGGCCTTGAATCTTAATGTCTTCTTGCGTTAAAGAAAGCGGTTTGCCTTCCGCAATGCGGATCATCTCCTTAATGAGATCCACTTGCGTGACCATCTCGGTAACCGGATGCTCGACTTGAATGCGCGTATTCATTTCCATAAAATAGAAATCACCGTCAGGGCCGAGCAAAAATTCCAGCGTTCCCGCTCCTGCATATTCCACGGCTTTCGCCGCTCTAACGGCCGCCTCGCCCATCTTGGCGCGAATTTCTTCCGACAATCCCGGACACGGCGCTTCCTCAATCAACTTCTGTCTGCGCCTTTGAATAGAGCAGTCCCGCTCGCCCAAATGAATCGCATTGCCGTATTGATCGCCGAGTATTTGGATTTCTACATGCCGCATGCCGGTTAAATATTTTTCGATGTATACTCCTGCATTGCCGAAAGAAAGTTCAGCTTCCCGCTGCGCGGCTTCCATTTGACGGATCAGGCTTTCCTCGTCTTCCACAATGCGGATGCCTTTGCCCCCTCCGCCCGCAGTAGCCTTAATGATCAGCGGATAGCCTGCTTCCCTGCCGATCGCAATCGCTTCATCGATATCCTCTACTAACCCGTCCGAACCGGGAATGACCGGAACGCCGGCTTCCTTCATCGTCTGCTTGGCAACGGCCTTATCCCCCATCCTGGCGATCGCTTTCGGCGACGGACCGATAAAACGAATATTGCAGCTTTCGCATATTTCAGCGAAGTCCGCATTTTCTGCCAGGAATCCGTAACCGGGATGAATCGCGTCAACGCCTGTCAATGTGGCTACGCTCATAATGTTAGTCAAATTCAAATAACTGTCTTTCGAGGCCGTTCCTCCGATGCAGTAAGCCTCATCAGCAAGCGTCACATGCAAAGAATCGCGGTCGGCTTCAGAATAAACAGCCACGGTTTCAATCCCTAATTCTTTGCATGCTCGAATAATTCGAACGGCTATTTCGCCGCGGTTAGCGATTAATATCTTTTGAAACTCCATTGACCTGCTCCCCCATCAAGAATCCAATTTCACCGAAAAAAGAGGCTGACCGAACTCAACCAACTGACCGTTCTCAACCAACACGTCCACTATGACCCCTTTAACTTCGGCTTCAATCTCATTCATCAGTTTCATGGCTTCCACGATGCAAACAACCGTGTCTTCCGAGACAGCATCCCCTTTTTTCACATAAGGTTCAGCCCCCGGCGAAGGGGCAGCATAGAACGTCCCCACCATCGGCGAAGTGATGTAATGCAGCGAATCATCTGCTGCCGCAGGCTGCTCGCCGCCGGCGGAAGCGCCCGCTTCGGAAACTGCCGGATCTGCCTGAACAGGGGCAGGAGCCGGCGCATAGTTTGTATGTACGACGCTTTGCTGCAAAGCATCCGCTTTAATCGGCCCGGGTTTCCGAATGTAGACACGGGCGCCTTCAGTTTCAATTTCAAATTCCTCCACTGAAGATTTATCAATGAGTTGTATTAATTCTTTGATTTCATCTAAATTTAACATGAACCTTGTTCACTCCTTATTTCATCCACTGCGAATGCTTGTATTATATCATATCTTTTCCAATGGCTCGAATACTATTTCAGACGAAGTGAAAAAATTTCATAGACGCGGCCGGAACAGCTGCCAACCGCG
>CALKAN010000189.1 GCA_937983035.1 uncultured Paenibacillaceae bacterium
CTCACTTTTCATGGCACAGCTATGGCTTTAGGCCAGGGAAGAGAGCACATGACGCGGTCCTGCAAGCACAACGATACATCCAAGAAGGCCTCAGATGGGCCGTAGACATCGACTTGGAAAAGTTCTTTGATCGTGTAAACCACGACATGCTCATGGCGAGAGTAGCAAGGAAAGTAAAGGACAAGCGTGTCCTGAGACTGATACGAGCCTACCTTAACGCTGGAGTTATGGCCAATGGAGTATGTCAACAGAGGGAAGAAGGAACACCGCAGGGCGGACCTTTAAGCCCTCTCTTGGCAAATATCTTACTGGATGACTTAGACAAAGAACTGACAAAACGAGGTCTGAAATTTGTACGCTATGCGGACGATTGCAACATTTTCGTTGCAAGCAAACGCGCAGGAGAACGCGTAATGGAATCCGTGACTTGCTTTGTAGAGGGAAAGCTGAAACTGAAGGTGAACCGAGACAAAAGTGCAGTGGATCGGCCATGGAACCGTAAGTTCTTAGGCTTCAGTTTCCTACCGAACAAACAAGGAACGATCCGACTGGCTCCGCAGACAATCTCTCGCTTTAAGGAGAAGGTCCGTGAGATCACGAGTCGTTCACGTCCGATATCGATGGAAGAAAGAATCCGACGATTAAACCGATACATCATCGGCTGGGTCAGCTATTTTCGTCTGGCTTCGATGAAGAATCACTGTGAAAGATTTGACAAATGGATTCGCCGGAGACTGAGGATGTGTTTATGGAAGCAATGGAAACGTGTGAGGACTCGATTTCGAGAACTTCGATCCCTCGGATTACCGGAATGGGCGGTATTTATGACAGCAAACTCACGTCGCGGACCATGGATAATGTCCCACATCCTAAACAATGCCCTTCCAAATTCCCACTGGGAAACGAAAGGGCTGAAAAGTATGCTTTCTCGTTATCTGGAACTTCGTCAACCTTTTGGAACCGCCTAGTGCGGACCCGCATGCTAGGTGGTGTGAGAGGACGGGGGCTAGCCGCCCCCTCCTACTCGATTGATCAGCGGATCGTTTTTAAAGCTCCGCTCCAAGCGATTAATTGATCGAGCATTTGATTCACATTGTCAAGATGCAATTCTTGCGGCTTGAATTCAGTAAAATTCTCGAAATCTGTAAATAATGATAGTGTAGGATGAGTGCGTACGTCAGCAACGAGGAGTTCGCCTAGTATGCCGCGCAAATGTTCAGCAGCACGCGCTCCTCCGGTTGAACCGTAGCTGACGATGCCGGCAGCTTTGTTAAACCAAGGTTCACGGACTAAATCGATCGCATTTTTCAATGCGCCGGTGATGCTGTGATTATATTCTTGAACTATAAATACAAATCCATCCAGGCTGGCAATCTTTTCGTTCCAGGCAGCAATGCCGGGGGCGTCGCCTTCACCAAGGAATGGAAGTTTATAGTCCGCAATGTCTACAATTTCATAGTTGGCATCTCCGCGTTGATCGGCGATTTTCTTCACCCATTCACCGACTTGCGGACTGACTCGTCCTTCTCTTGTGCTTCCTAATATAATCCCGATATTTAATTTTTCTGTCATGGTTTCTTCCTCCAGTAGTATAGTTTCTCTTTTTGATCTGATGTTCATCTTCTGTTACTTTACGTAAGTAAGTATAATAAAGTAATTCAATTTTGTCAATGTTATGTTCGATCATTATTAAAAAGAAACATTTGTATTTAGAAAAAACTTGACTCATTATACCCTCCTGGGGTATGGTATTAATAGAAAAGGATGTGATCATGGTGGATAAGCAAAATCATGTTCATGCGGTTACGCCTCGTACAAGAGACGAGAAGATTGCCGTCATCAATCGATTAAAGCGTATTGAAGGGCAAGTGCGCGGCATACAAAAAATGGTTGAAGAAGATCGCTATTGCGTCGATATTTTAGTTCAAATCAGCGCGATACGTTCAGCTTTAAAAAATGTTGGCTTTTCCATTACAGAGCGGCATATCAAACATTGCGTCAGCGATGCCATTCAATCAGGAGACGGCGATGATGCGATCGATGAGCTTATGGAAGTGATGAAGCAGTTTTCCAGGTAAGGAGGCGGTTCGTGTGACTGAAAAAATCAAACAAGCAACGTTAGCGATTACCGGCATGACATGCGCAGCTTGTTCCAACCGCGTAGAAAAAGCGTTGAATAAAATGGAAGGCGTTAAAGCGCAAGTCAACTTGGCGACGGAGAAAGCGAAGATCGAGTATGATGCCGCGCTCACGTCGCTTGATGATATTTCAAACAAAATTAAAGAGATTGGATACGGCACAGCGCTTGAAAAAAAAGATTTTCACATATCAGGCATGACATGTGCGGCTTGCGCCAATCGAATCGAAAAAGTGCTGAATAAAGAAGAAGGGATCCAACAAGCGGTTGTCAATTTGGCAGCAGAAAGCGCAACAGTCGAATTCAACCCTGATGTCATTCAAGATCCAATCATTATTGAACGAATTAGGAAGCTCGGCTATGATGCCAAACCGAAAACGGATGCTGCGAATGTGCAAAGCGAGAAAAGCAAACACTTAGTTCAATTGAGAAGAAAACTGATGATTTCCATCATCCTGTCATTACCGCTGCTGATTACGATGTTGGATCACTTGTTTCGCGTTTCGCTGCCGCCTTTGCTTATGAATCCATGGTTTCAGTTTGCATTGGCCACGCCGGTTCAATTTTACATCGGATGGAATTTTTATAAAAGCGCGTATAACAATTTGCGCAATCGAGCTGCCAACATGGACGTTCTCGTTGTGTTAGGCACGAGCGCGGCATATTTTTTCAGTTTGTATGAAGCATTGAAGGCTGCAGCAGTGCCGGGCTATTCACCGCATTTGTATTTTGAGACGAGCGCTGTGTTGATCACGTTAATTTTGCTGGGCAAGTATATGGAAACGAAAGCAAAACATCAAACGACTGCAGCAATTTCCAAATTGCTGAATTTGCAAGCGAAGGAAGCTCGCGTATTAAAGGACGGGAAAGAAATAATGCTTCCGGTGGAAGAAGTGAAAGCAGGCGATCGCCTGCTCGTAAAGCCGGGTGAAAAAATTCCCGTAGACGGCATTGTTATCGAAGGAAGAACGTCTGTAGACGAATCCATGATCAGCGGTGAATCGATTCCTGTTGAGAAAGAACCAAACGATGAGGTGATCGGGGCCACGCTGAACAAAAACGGGACGATCGAAATGGAGGCAACGAGAGTCGGCAAGGATACGGCATTGGCATCCATTATTAGAGCAGTGGAGGAGGCGCAAGGATCGAAAGCTCCGATACAGCGGCTGGCTGATGTCATTTCAGGGTATTTTGTTCCGATTGTGCTCGGCATTGCATTTTTGACGTTTCTCATTTGGATTTTGTTCGTGCAGCCAGGCCAATTGGAGCCCGCATTAATTTCTGCCATTGCGGTTTTAGTCATTGCATGCCCTTGTGCGCTGGGGCTGGCGACACCGACTTCGATCATGGCCGGAACAGGCAGAGCCGCAGAAAGCGGGATTTTGTTTAAAGGCGGAGAGCATTTGGAGCGAACGCATGAAATTGATGTCGTCGTCTTCGACAAAACCGGCACGATCACGGAAGGCAAGCCAAAAGTGACGGATTTTACCGGAGATGAGGAGACGCTGCAACTGCTTTACAGCGCAGAGAAAGGTTCTGAGCATCCGCTTGCCGGCGCCATTGCCGCTTATGCGGAAGAGCGAAACGTGCAGCAGCTTAAAGCGGAACATTTCACGGCTGTCCCGGGTCATGGAATCGAAGCGATCATTGCAGGCAAACAGATTTTGGCCGGCAATCGCAAGCTCATGCAAGACCATCGCATTAAGATTGACGCTGAGATCGAAGATGAAATGTCCCAATTAGAAGAAGACGGAAAAACGGTGATGCTGATTGCAATCGATGGACAGCATCGAGGCATTGTGGCAGCCGCCGATCCGATCAAAGAAACGGCGCGTCAAGCTGTCGAACAATTGAAAGCACAAGGTCTGGAAGTGATGATGCTTACAGGGGACAATCCTCGCACAGCGAGAGCGATTGCCAGGAGGGCAGGAATTGAGCATGTGGAAGCACAAGTGTTGCCGGAGGAAAAGGCAGCCAAGATCAAACAATTGCAAGCCGCAGGGAAAAAAGCAGCCATGGTCGGCGACGGAGTAAACGATGCTCCTGCGCTTGCTGCAGCAGACATTGGCATTGCGATTGGCACAGGAACAGAAGCAGCGATTGAAGCGGCTGATATTACAATCTTAAGAGGCGACCTTCTGCTCATTCCAAAGGCAGTGCTTGTCAGCCGCGCAGTCATGAAAAACATTCGTCAAAATTTATTTTGGGCGTTTGCTTACAACAGTGCCGGCATCCCCATCGCTGCAGCGGGACTGCTTGCTCCATGGGTGGCTGGCGCGGCGATGGCGCTCAGTTCTGTCAGCGTTGTGTTAAACGCGCTTCGCTTGAAAAGAATGAATATCTAATTCAACCAGCGCCAATGCAGAACCATTTCGTCATCATGAGATGAATTGAAGGAGGTGAAGGAAAATGAAGAAAGCAACATTGGATGTTAGAGGAATGTCTTGCGATCATTGCAAAAAATCGGTCGAAGGAGCTTTGCAAAATTTGAAAGGCGTCACTGAGGTTGATGTGGATTTATCTTCGGGAAAAGTAAACGTGACATATGATGAGGCGATCGCAGGCATGGATCAAATAAAGCAAGCGATTGAAGAGCAAGGATACGATGTAGTAAATGCATAACGCGGCATATTTGAAACATTTAAATATAAAATGAACTGCAAATAAGGGTGCTTTGGAATGCAAATTCCTCATGCACCCTTTATTCACTTATTTTTGTTTGGCAGCAGGTTGTGCTTCCAGCCATGTTTCTGACCATTTCTCAATCTCTCTCATAAGCGGTTCTAATGCTCTGCCCTTTTCCGTCAAGGAATATTCGATGCGAACGGGAGTTTCGGGGTAGATTTCGCGTTTAACGATTCCAAGCTTCTCCAACTCTTTTAATCTTTCTGACAACAGCCGGCCGCTGATGCCGATGGCGGATTCAATATTGCAAAAGCGCTGCTGGCCGGAAAGAAGCTGATAAATGATCAGTCCAGTCCAACGCTTGCTCAGCATGCTCATCGCTTCTTCAAATTTAGGACAGAGTTGAGTATTATTCATGTTCATCACTCCCCTTCTTATCATCTTAACATATTTTTAATCGATTGAACATTTTAGAGCTTTTCGCGTGTTTAAGATGAACGGCATGAACTTCAGGAAGTTTTTCATCAGATTGAAACTTTATTGAACAGCAGATGCGGAGCAGAAATGGAAAGTTATACTTGTTTGTGCTTGAAACTTCAGGTACATTTAAAATATAAAAAGAAACTAATGTTGAAATCGGAAGGGGAGCAACATGAAAGTTTTAAAAGACGTGTCATACGGCAATCATGAGCGGCATAAGCTGGATGCTTATTTATTAGACCAGAGCAACGAGCCGGTTCCGGCATTAATTTATTTGCATGGAGGCGGCTATTTGCATGGTGACAAATCTGCCGTTCGAGAAGATGTGTTTGCAGCATGCAAGGAAGCAGGACTGGCTCTCATCTCTTGCAATTATCGCTTTATTTCCGAACTGCCTTTCCCAGCCCCGATGGAAGACGGAACGCGGGCCATTCAATTTGTCAAATACATGGCCTCAGAATGGAACATTGATCCGGACAAAATCGCTTTGGCAGGATCTTCGGCGGGAGCACATATCAGTTTGTGGAACGCTTTTAAAGGTGATTTGTCCAATCCAGAAAGCGATGATCCTGTGGAAAGGGTGTCGTCTGTCGTTCGAGCAGCCGTTGTATTTGAAAGCCAAGTGTCGAAAGATCAACACTTCTACAAGAAATATTATCTCGGCAATAAACTTCAGCCGAATATCGCTCTGTTTTATGGCGTTGACAGCGAAGAAGAATTAGAAACTCCGGAAGTGCGAAAGTTGTCATATGAAGCATCGGCGATTAATTTCGTTACAGAACATGCACCGCCGGTTTTGCTGTCTTACACGCAGCCATTTACAGATCCGATCATACCGGCTGACGCGGCGGATATCGTTCATCATCCGATCCATGGGTATGTGCTGAAACAAAAGATGGACGAGCTGGGCATTCGCTGCGTCTTCCGGCATGGGTTGGATCCGCTTCGCGAAGGAGAAATCGTTCAGTTTTTGCTGGACAGCCTTCAATAGACGCTTTTTTGTGGATGAATGCATCGATGACATACTAAAATTGCAAAGATTTGAGGTAAAGGGTGATGAGCAAAAAACCGCATGTGCATGAAGTGTACTTGATACGCGCCTTGGCTATGCTGGGGGTAATCGCGGTTCACGGCACTTCGTTTACGACGGTGGATTTGGCCGGACATTCTGATTTTTTTTGGATATACCAAATTTTGAATCGTTTCGGCAAGCTTGGAACGCCGGTTTTTATCTTTTTGAGCAGTTTTGTTTTATTTTACAACTACGCAAACAGGAAATTAGATAAGCCGCTGCTGAAACGTTTTTATTCGCGGCGTTTGAATTTTATATTGGTTCCTTATTTGTGCTGGACAATTTTTTATTTTTTCTTTAACGGCTTTTATGTGGATCATTATATTTATAGTCGTGAATTTTTGAACTTTTTTTCGTGGAAAGATTTAATGATTGATTTGCTGTATGGAAAAGCGCATGCCCATCTTTACTTTGTCGTAATTAACATCCAATTT
Source organism: uncultured Paenibacillaceae bacterium (assembly GCA_937983035.1). Taxonomy (GTDB): domain Bacteria; phylum Bacillota; class Bacilli; order Paenibacillales; family CALAME01; genus CALKAN01. The sequence goes on from CALKAN010000189.1 coordinate 6,749, forward strand.
TACATTCTGTTTCCGCTTTTTCTTTGGTTATTGGGTCATGCTCGCAGTTGGGGCAAGCATCTGGTTTGGATCGGATTCGCCGTGCAATGGCTGTTTTACATTGCGAATCATTTCTGGATCAGCGAGTTTGCATTCAAGAATGACCTTATTTATTACA
>CALKAN010000190.1 GCA_937983035.1 uncultured Paenibacillaceae bacterium
AATGATTTCACCGTTCACAATTCTGTCGCCGCTTGCGCGCAATTTAGCGTCAGCAGCGTAACCTGTGACATCCACTTCCACAGACTCGATTTCAGACGCGCCGCTTAACGATACATCAAAATTTCTTACTGCGCCTCTGGAAACATATCCGCTCACGCCTTTTGCTTCCACTGCTTTCCCTTTCGCGTCATAGCCGGTAACAACAATCCCAATCGTCTTGCCGGCGCTTCCTTTATTTTGCACTGAAGCGGCAACGAGCACTTCATCGCCTTCCACCCGGTCGCTCCAAGACACCAATTGAATCGAACCGTCCCGATCATCCGGCGCTGGTTGGGCCTGCAAATCGCCCAATGTAATAATTTTGTTCTCGCCGTCATAATGGACATCGATATCCAGCAACTGAGAAATTGCTCGAATCGGCAAATATGTCGTTCCATTGTAACTTACGGGAAGCACATCATTCCCATTCGCATCTTTCAGTTCCACGAACTGCCCGTCCATTTGAATTCTTAATTCTCCGTTCAAATAAGCTTTAATTTCTTGCAGGTGTGAATCAGCCCAACTGCTGAGACTCATCCCAATAAGCAAACAAAGTGCGCACAACAGCGCCGACGCCCATTTTTTATTCATCTCGCAAATACTCCTCTCCCGATCGTTTCATCATGCAAACATCGCAGCAAGGCAGCATAATCATATATTGAAAGCATTTATTTTTAATCTGCAAAAATATTGTTCATTTGTCTGTTTCCAGTCTTTCTTCAAATTCCATATTTCTAAACTGTCGGCTGAATTAGCAGGATTCCATTTCTTCCGTATGAGATGCATGACTGAAAAGGCGCTGCATCTTGCGGCAATGGCATTAAATTATATGGTATCGCACGAGCAAAAAGAGTCAATCCAACTTTTATCCCTTTCACAAGTCGCCCGTTCCAATGACACATGAACTAATTTTATTTAAAATAAGACTTAAGTCCGAGTCGCCAAATCATGCGCCGCGTTAACTGATTTGTCAATTGTTTCAATGTGCATATATGCTAAAATAATATGAACAGCAAGGAATAATCCATCCTTTCATGCATACAGACCACTCTCCTCGCACAAGCTTAACAATAACTACTATTTTTCCATAAATGCAGCATAATAGGGGGAGACGAATGGATATTCTTGTTACTTTAAACGCGAACTATATGCATCCGTTAAAAGTCATGCTCAAATCGATGTTTTTAAACAACGAGGAGGAATCGTTTCACATTTATGTCATGCACTCCAGCTTAACATCAGAAGAGCAATCAGAGCTGCGTGACTTTGTGAACCATGAAGGGCATGAACTGACGGCCGTTTCCGTGCCGAAAGACAGTTTTAAAGACGCGCCTGTTGTCAAACATTATTCGAAAGAAATGTACTACCGGCTGCTGGCTTTTAAGCATTTGCCCGAACATTTGGACAAAATTTTGTACCTTGATCCGGACATTTTGGTCATTAATGAAATCCGTTCCCTGTATGATACAGATATCTCGAATTATTTATTTGCAGCTGCAGAACATGAAAGAGCATCGATTAAAGAAGTGAACAAATGGAGGCTCATGCCTTACGAAATTGATGGATACTATAATTCAGGCGTTATGCTCATGAACTTGCGCCTGCAAAGAGAACAGATCGACGAAGCTGAAATTTATAAGTTTGTCAGAAAAAATAAAATGAAACTGATCTTGCCTGATCAAGATATTATGAATGCCCTGTACGGAAAACGGATCCTGCCGCTCGATGAAATTCGCTGCAATTATGATCCGAGATTTTATCTGTATCACAAGCTGAAAAGCAACGGGCTTTATGATATGGATTACATTATTCACCACACTTCGATCATTCATTTTTGCGGCAAGAAAAAACCGTGGCACAGCAACTATTCAGGCAGATTTCACTCCCTCTACAAACATTATGAAAAATTAGCGCTCGGTTCAAAATCAACAGCGATCACCGGCAATCACGCAGCGTTTCGTCAGCAGGAAAAAACGATCAATTATGTATAATGGGGCGGCGCAAGCGTCCATTATTGCGCCCATTAAAAAACAGCTCGCATCATTGCGAGCCGTTTCTTTTTTCATCCATATTTTTTTACTGACTATCATTTCTGCACTCTTTTCCAAGGCGTGCCCAGATATGGCAAAACCCAGCGGTCTAAACCGTACCAACCGGCATTTTTCCAAGCAAGGACAAGCCAAGTCGCCAAAATAAACAAGATCGGATTCGTGCTTAGCGTGCCGGCAAACAAAAATGCAACGTTCATAAATCCGCCGAAAAACGCGGCAATTCCTGTGAACAGACCGACGATGAGACCTAAACCGACCAATACTTCACCGTATGCAACCATGTACGAAAACAGCTTAGCATTCGGCAGCACGG
>CALKAN010000191.1 GCA_937983035.1 uncultured Paenibacillaceae bacterium
GCGATCGTTTCCGCGATCAAATCGATATCGGTCGACCGCACATTAGCGATGACGGGAGAAATAAGCATACACGGACAAGTGAAGCCGGTGGGCGGCGTTGTGACGAAAATTCAATCCGCGATGCAGGCCGGCGTAAAGAAAGCGCTGATCCCGAGAGAAAACGATCAGGAGCTGTTTCGGGAGTGGAAAGAGATCGAAGTAATTCCGGTCGATACGATTTATGACGTGTTTTATCATGCCCTGGGCTTAGTGGATGAAGAAAAAGCGAAAGGGGCGAAACAAACGGCGCCTTCCGTTAAATCTGCTGCCCTTTCTTTATTGCAGGCAGAGCCGCCTGAGCGCGAGGCGCGATCAGAAGGCACAATATGACTCCGCATGCGGTGCAATTGGTTTTTTTGCGGCGCATTTGATAAAATGATAACACTGGCTGAGGCAGCCCGCATCATTGCAATGGCGGGCAAGCCAGGCAGGTACGTGAATGAAACAGACAGAGATCGGCAAATGGATGGCAGTTTTAAGGCTGCCATCCATTTCCGACAAGATGGAGGTGCGAACAGGTGGGATCTAACAAAGAGACAACAGCAAGAATGCCATTGCTTCCTTTGCGCGGACTGCTGGTATATCCGAGCATGGTTTTGCATTTAGACGTCGGGAGAGAGAAGTCGATTAAAGCGCTTGAGCAGGCAATGGTGAATGACAATTTGATTCTGCTGTGTTCCCAAGCGGAAGTTAACATAGAGGAGCCTGATCAAGACGATATTTACAAGGTGGGCACCATTTCAAAAATCAGGCAGATGCTGAAATTGCCGAACGGGACGATTCGAGTGTTAGTGGAAGGCTTGCATCGAGCTGAAATTATCAGCTATACGGACAATCAAGAGTTTTACGAAGTGATGGCAAGACAGCTTCCCGAAGAAGAAGTGCTGGGCACAGAATTGCACGCTTTAATGAGAACGGCTTTGAGTCAGTTTGAAAACTATATACGCTTGTCCAAAAAGGTTTCAGCGGAGACGCTGGCCGCGGTCAGCGACATTGAGGAACCCGGCAAGCTGGCCGATGTCATTACGAGCCATCTGTCTTTAAAAATTAAAGATAAGCAGGAAATTTTGGAAACGCTCGATGTCAAGCAAAGGCTGGAAAAATTAGTGGCCATCTTAAACAATGAACGCGAAATTTTGGAATTGGAAAGGCAGATCAGCCAGCGCGTCAAAAAGCAGATGGAAAGAACGCAGAAGGAATATTATTTGCGCGAACAAATGAAGGCGATCCAGAAAGAGCTGGGAGACAAAGAAGGAAGAGCCGGCGAAGCCGAGGAACTGCGTGAAAAGCTGGAACAGACGAAAGTGCCGGATGAAGTGAAAGAAAAAATTGAAAAAGAAATCGACCGGTTGGAAAAAACACCTGCCGCATCAGCGGAAGGCGGAGTTATTCGCAATTATATTGATTGGCTGCTGTCGCTTCCTTGGGAGAAGCAAACCGAAGCTGATTTGGACATTCATCATGCTGAACAAATTTTAAATGAAGACCATTACGGGCTGGAAAAGCCGAAGGAACGCGTGTTGGAATACCTCGCCGTGCAAAAGCTTTCAAAACAGTTGAAAGGACCGATCTTATGTTTTGTCGGTCCGCCGGGCGTAGGGAAAACTTCGCTGGGGAAATCGATTGCACGTGCATTAGGCCGTGAATTTGTCCGCATTTCGCTCGGCGGAGTAAGAGATGAAGCGGAAATCAGGGGACACCGGCGAACATATGTGGGAGCGATGCCCGGGCGCATCATTCAAGGCATGAAGACGGCTGGAACCAAGAATCCTGTATTTTTGCTGGATGAAATCGACAAGATGGCGATGGATTTTCGCGGAGACCCTGCCTCTGCATTGCTGGAAGTGCTTGACCCTGAACAAAACAGCACGTTCAGCGATCATTACATCGAAGTTCCGTTTGATTTGTCGCAAGTGATGTTTGTCACGACTGCCAACGCTGTCCACAACATTCCGCGGCCGCTGCTGGACCGGATGGAAGTGCTGTACATTCCGGGGTATACGGAAATTGAAAAAATGCACATTGCTGCCGAATACTTGCTTCCGAAACAGAAAAAAAATCATGGCCTGAATGATGAGGACTTGATTGTAAGCGAAGATGCCATGCTGTCGTTAATCAGGCATTATACCCGGGAAGCTGGAGTGAGAAGCTTGGAGCAGCAAGTCGCTGCGCTGTGCCGCAAAACGGTCAAGCGCATCGTGTCCAATGAAGTCCAGCCTCCGGTTCAAATTCAGGAAGCGGATTTGGCTGAAATGCTCGGACCTGCCAAATTCCGTTACGGCATTGCAGAAACGGAAGACCAGATCGGGGCCGCCACCGGCTTGGCTTGGACGGAAGCGGGAGGAGAAACGCTGTCGATTGAAG